>JBAYTZ010000003.1:300000-376861 GCA_041675285.1 Candidatus Delongbacteria bacterium | reverse complement strand
GCCGCCAGCGGAAGCCCGCCGGGAGGCGGGCTGAGTCTGGACGGCCGGTCAGGCCGGGTGAGAAAAAGCGCCTCTTTGGCTCCACCTTTCTGGCGCCAGCAGAAAGGTGGAAAACAAGGCGCCTCAGCCCCTACCGGAACGACCGGTGAAGCCAGGGGATCCCCCGGTCAAGCCGGGGGATGACGGGCGCGTGGCCCATTTCTGGCGCAAGCAGAAAGGTGGAAAACAACAGTTCCCGAGAGAGTCCAGAATGGCGAAGAGCCCCCCGGTGCGGGCAGAGAAAAGCCCGCCACCGGACCATCCAGTGGCGGGCCACCCGCTTGTCCCACGCGCTGAGTTGCGGGTTGTCTTGTTCGGTCACGCCTCCCCGGGGCGTCGTTGGGCGGCCGCGGCGGCCGCACATTCACGTTCTGTCTGCTTCAACTTCTGTTTCGCTTCAGCTTCCCTTCAGCTGGGATTGATCTCGATCTGAACCTTGCGCGGCTGCGCCTGCTCGGCCTTGGCCAGGACGATGCGCAGCACGCCCTTGTCCATGTGGGCGCTGACCTTGGACAGGTCGATCTCGTCGGAGACCCGGTAGCGCCGCTCGAAGGAGCCGATCAGGCGACTGGAGTGCACCAGACGGTCCTTCTCGCCCAGGGCTTCGCGGTTGCGCGCCCCCTTGACCACCAGCTCCTCGCCCTCCACCAGCAGCTCCACATCCTCGCGATCCATGCCGGGCAGGTCGAGGACCAGTTCCCAGGCGCTTTCCCGTTCGATCACTTCGCCCCGGATCAGGTGTCCGATGGTCGGCGCGCAGGTCGCGGGGGCGGCCAGGCTGCGGGTCAGTTCCCGATGCAGGGCGGCGGGGAGGAAAGTGTTGAACATCATGGCAAGTCTCCTTCAGTATTCCAGTTTGTTTGGTTGTGCGTCCGCTGTCCCAAGCCTTGTGCCGGGGACAGCAGAAGACTAGGCAACTGGAATGCCAGTTTTGGTTCTTGTTGATGGTCAGCGAGTTCGCTTTTATCCTCAGCAACAGAGCAGCATCAAGGGACAATCGACCCTGACAAAGCATGGCATGTTGGCAGAGAGCGCGACAGGATGTCGCCAGTTTGGCAGTTGTTGGCAGGAATTGGCGGAATCTGCGGGAGCGAGGCTGGGAACAAAGGGTTCAGCGGCGCGCGGCGGCGAGCAATTCCCGCAACCGCCGGGGATCCAGCCGGCCGGCGCGGCGCACGCCGGACCAGGCGTGCAGCGAGAATGAACCGGGGCCGTGGAAGAGGGCGACCCGCAGGTCGGGCACGGTGGCCGCGGCCACGCCGCCGGCCAAGACCAGTTCCAGTTCCAGTTGGCCCGCCCGTTCGAGCAGCGCCTTCAAGGCCGTCAGATTGGCCGTGGCCGGCGTGCCGTCGCCCCAGACCCCGCCGGAGCTTAAGACCCGGCGCACGCCCAGTTCCGCCAGCTCCCCCAGGGCTTCCAGCGGATTCGCCAGGGCGTCGAAGGCCCGGTGCAGGCTCAGCTCCAGGCCCAGCCCGCGGGCTTGGGCGCAGAGGCGGCGCAGGGCGGGGAGATGCAGGCGGTCCCGGCGCAGCACGCCGCAGACCACGCCGTCGGCGCCGGCCCGGGCGCAGGCCACCAGGGCACGTTCCAATGCGCGCAACTCTCCGAAGGAATACTCGAAGTCGCCGCCGCGGGGGCGCAGCATGGCCAGGAGGCCGGGGTCGGGGCCCCAGGCGCGGCGCGCCACCTGCAGGCTGTGGGGGGAGGGGGTCAGGCCGGCCAGATCCATCCGGGCGCAGAGTTCCACGCGGGACACGCCGGCACGCGCGCAGAGGCGGACTTCGCGGGCCAGCCGCAGGGGAGAATCCGCGCCCAGGCAGATCTCCACGGGCAGGGCCCGCGCCATGGGCTCAGGGTTCATCGGTGCAGGTTCCGCGGGGCGGAGGACTAATTGAGTTCCGCCAATTCGCTCAGGATGTAGGGATCCGGATTGACCGGGCGGCCGTTGCGGTGCACTTCATAGTGCAAGTGCGCCGCCGTGCTGCGCCCGGTGTTGCCCACATCGCCGATGTGGTCGCCGCGGGCGATGCGGTCGCCTTCTTCCACGCGCAGGCGGGACAAGTGGCAGAAGAGGGTCTGTAGGCCGCCACCGTGGTCCAGCTTGACCAGGATGCCGTAATTGCCGTCGCGGCCGGCCTCCACCACCACGCCGTCGGCCGGAGCCAGGACGGGGGTGCCCACATTGGCCTGGAAGTCAACCCCCTCGTGCATGCGCCACTCGTTGGTGAAGGGATCCAGCCGGTAGCCGTAGTTGCTGGTGCGCTCCCCGCTGGCCACGGGCACGATGGACGGCATGCGCCGCATCTCGTCCATCTGGGCGGCCACCAGATCGCGGGCGCGGCTCAGGCTGGCGCGCAACAGCTCGGTCTCCCGCTGCAGCTGCTCCAGTTCGCCGATGGCCTGGGAGCCGATGCCCGGCAGGGAGGCCTCGTACAAGGCGCCGCCGACGCCCATGCGCCGGACCTCCTTGGGGATGGGATCGAGCTTGGCGATCTGGCGGATTTCGCGGTCCAGTTCGTGGAGAGAGTCCACCGACTGGCGCAGGGTGCTCACATCCTCGAGAGCGACTTCAAGACTCCGATGCAGACGGTCGTTTTCACGCAGAAGCCGTTCCGCATTCAAATCGTGCTGGAATCGGATGCCCAGCAGGATCAGGGCCGCGACCACGCTCAAATTCAAGAGCCGCTTGCGCCAGAAAGGCACCGGTCGCACCAGGCCCGGTCCGGGAGTCTCATGCTCCGGGAGTGATTCACGGGAGGGGGTTTCTTCCAAGTGAATCCTCGGGTTGTCGAACTGACGGGTTCCAACGTAACAAAATTTCACACTGAGACAAGCCAGTGCAGCTGTACTCATCAGACTGTTTTGTTCACTGAATAACAGGCTCAGACTCCAATGGGTGGAGGCTCAATTGTCTGAGCAGATGCGTTGCATCTTGGGCGGGTCCATTCTAACTTCAAGGTTTGCAAAAAATCGTTCAGCTGACGACGAAGGAGCTTTCCATCACCATGGAACAGCACAACAACAAACTGCGCTGGATCATCTTTGCGGCCCTGTTGGCGCTGGCCGCCTGGAAGTTGTTCCCCACCCTGCGCCTGGCGAGCATGGGGGAGGAGGCCTTCAAGGCCCTCACCCCGGATGCCCAGGTGGAACTGCGCAAACAGTCCATCAAGCGTGGACTGGACCTGCAGGGCGGCATGCACATGGTCCTGGAAGTGGACCTGGTGGAGCTGATGCGCGGCCTGGCCCGCACCCCGGACGCCCGCTTCAACGAGCGGCTGGATCGGGTGGCCGGCAAGCTGACGCCGTTGACCGACTTCTGGGAGCTGTTCCAGAACGAGTTCTCCGACATCCAGCTCAGCGAGTACTTCGGCGACCGCAAGCAGAGCAACGACGAACTGCTGGCGATGCTGAAGCAGCAGGCCGCCGACGCCGTGGACAACTCCCTGGTCATCCTGCGCAACCGCGTGGACGGCTCGGGCCTCCAGGAGCCCTCCATCACCAAGCAGGGCCAGCGCCGCATCGTGGTGGAGCTGGCCGGCGTGAGTGATCCAGAAGCGGCCCGCCGGATGATCGGCAAGACGGCCCTGCTGGAGTTCAAGATGGTGGAGGAGGTGACCCGCACCAATCAGGTGCTGGAAGCCATCAACGCCGCCGTCAAGGGCGAGCCCCTGCCCGCCGTGGTGGATTCCGCCGCGATGGACAGTACGGCCCTGGCCAGTGCCAAGCCCGACAGCGCGGCCCAGGCCGCGGCGCCGGCCAAGACGGACAGCGCGGCCTTCGACCCGCTGGCCGCCCGCACCGACACCGCCCGCGTGGCCAGCGCGGACACGAACAAGGCCGTGACCTCGTTCTTCGAACTGCTGACGGTCTTCCCCGGCCGCAACAGCCTGCTGGTATCCGAGGAAAACCGCTCCCGCGTGCAGGCCGTGTTGGATCGCCCCGACATTCAGGCGCTGATTCCCCCCGACAAGATCTTCCTGCTGGGCAAGACCGAGGACACGGGCGGCAAGAAGTACTCCGAGCTGTTCCTGGTGCACCGCGAGGCGGAACTGACGGGCAAGGCCCTGGAATCCGCCGCCGTGAACATCAACCAGGGGGGCAGCGGCGGCAGCGCCGGCGCCTCCATCGTCGAGCTGGCCATGACCCGCGAGGGTGCCCGCCGCTTTGCGCGCATCACGGGGGACAACGTCAACCGCCGGCTGGCCATCGTGTTGGACAACAAGGTCTTCATGGCCCCCAACATCCGCAACAAGATCCCCAACGGCCGGGCGATCATCGAAGGGCTGGAGAGCATCGAAGAGGCCAAAGAGCTGGCCAACCTGCTCAAGCACGGCGCGCTGCCCTCCACCGTGAAGCCGGTGGAAGAGCGGACCGTCGGCCCCTCCCTGGGCGCCGAGAGCCTGAAGCAGGGCACCATGTCCGCCCTGCTGGCCTTCGCGTTCACCGTGCTGTTCATGATGGTCTACTACAAGCTGTCGGGTGTCTACGCCGTGCTGGCGCTGATGGCCAACATGGTCTTCATCGCGGCGGCCATGGCGGGCTTCCATGCCACGTTGACCCTGCCGGGCATCGCCGGTCTGGTGCTGACCATCGGCATGTCGGTGGACGCCAACATCCTGGTGCTGGAGCGCATCCGCGAGGAACTGAAAAAGGGCCGGACCGTGCGGGCCGCCGTGGACGCGGGCTACACCAACGCCATGTCCGCCATCATCGACTCCAACCTGACCACCCTGATCGCCGGCGTGGTGCTGTACCAGTTCGGCTCGGGTCCCATCCGCGGCTTCGCGCTGACCCTGATGATCGGCCTTGTGGCCAACCTGTACACGGCCATCATCCTGACGCGCCTGCTGTACGATCGCTTCACCAACTACGACCGCGCCACGCGGCTCAGCATCTGAGGATCCACGGCCATGATGGAGTTCTTCCAAACCCCGAACATCAACTTCGTCGACCAGCGCCGGATCTGGATCGTCTTCTCGTCGGTCCTGTTCGTCGCCAGCGTGCTGATGACGACCTTCAAGGGCTTCAACAAGAACATCGACTTCACGGGTGGCACGGAGATCCAGTACCGGTTCAACACGCAGGTGACCGAAGGCCAGCTGCGCAGCGCGCTGGAGTCCGCGGGCATCGCGGCGGAAGTCACCACCCTCAAGTCCGCCAACGCCGCCAATCCGGACTGGCAGCTGAAGATCCAGGGCGAGCCCGAAGGCGTGAAGGAGAAGGTGCAGAGCACCATCCGCGCCGCGTTCCCGGCCGCCGGTGATTCGATCCTGGCCGCCCACACCATCGGCGCCCGCGTGGGCAAGGAGCTCAAGTGGGGGGCCATCTGGTCCACCATCTGGGTGGCCATCCTGCTCATCATCTACGTGACCGTGCGCTTCGAGTTCATCTACTCCATCGGCGCCATCATCGCCACGCTGCACGACGTCTTCGTGGTGCTGCTGGTCTTCTCGGTCTTCGGCCTGGAGTTCAACCTCGCGGTGCTGGCCGCCATCCTGACGCTGGTGGGCTACTCCATCAACGACACCATCGTGGTCTACGACCGCATCCGCGAACAGGTGAAGAAGCAGCGCGGCGTGCCCTACAAGCATGTGGTGAACGACGCCATCAACCAGACCCTGAGCCGCACCATCCTGACGGGTACGACCACCATCGCCTCGGTGATCATCCTGATCATCTTCGGCGGCGCCACGCTGCAGACCATGGCCATCGCCCTGCTGGTGGGCCTCTTGACCGGTACCTATTCCTCGATCTTCATCGCGGCGCCCATCATCATCGAATGGCACGAGAAGCGCACGGCCAAATTGGCGCTGAGCAAGTAGCCATGCGGACCCGGACGGTGAAGCTGCTTCCCGTCCGACCCGGGCGAATCGCATCCAGACAGGCTCCGGCTTCGTGCCGGGGCCTTTTCATGTGGGGGTCCTCATGCCTGTCACGGTCCTGATCGGAGCCCAGTGGGGCGACGAGGGCAAGGGCAAGATCATCGACGCCCTGGCGCCCGACCTGCAGATGGTGGTCCGCTACCAGGGCGGCCCCAACGCCGGTCACACGGTGATCGTGGGCGGCAAGCGCACGGTGCTGCATCAGGTGCCCACGGGCATCCTGCACCCGGGCATCGCCTGCCTGATCAGCCCGGGCGTGCTGCTGGATCCCTGGGAACTGCTGGACGAACTGGCCATGCTGCAGGCGAGCGGCGTGGAGCTGGAGCGGCTCAAGGTCTCCCCTGCCTGCCACCTGATCATGCCCTGGCACCGGCTGCTGGACCGGGCGCGGGAAGCGGCGCTGGACCGCCAGGCTGGGCCTGGCGCGGCCATCGGCACGACGGGTCGCGGCATGGGGCCCTGCGCCATGGACAAAGCCGGCCGGCGGGGTGTGCGGCTGGGCGACCTGCTGGATCCCGCCCGCCGCGCCGCCTGCGAAGCCGGGCTGGCGGCGGCCAACGCCGAACTGGAATCCCTGGGAGCCGAGCCCTTGGCCCGGGCCGAGTTGCACGTCGCCCTCGAACGGGCGACCGCCGGGTTGGCGCCCTACCTGGGCGACACCCGGCCCCTGCTGCACGGCGTGTTGCAGCGGGGCGGGCGAGTCCTGATGGAAGGCGCCCAGGGCATGATGCTGGACCTGGAGTGGGGCACCTATCCCTACGTCACCTCCACGCACCCCTCGGCGGGCGGCGCCTGCACGGGCGGCGGCGTGCCGCTGCGGGAAGTGGACCAGGTGATCGGGATCTGCAAGGCCTACTGCACGCGGGTGGGCAACGGACCTTTCCCGACGGAGTTCGAGCCGGGCGCGTTCGCCGACGGCTTCCGCACGGCGGCGGGCGAATTCGGCGCCACCACGGGCCGTCCGCGCCGCTGCGGCTGGTTCGACGCGGTGGCCATGCGCTATGCCTGCCAGCTTAACGGCTTCACCGATCTGGTGCTGACCAAGCTGGACGTGTTGGACGGACAGCCGGAAGTCAAGGCTGCCGTGGCCTACGAGCTGGACGGTCGCCGCCTGGACGGGATGCCCGAGGATCTGCGCCTGCTGGAGCGGGGGCCGTGCCCGGTCTGGCGTACCTTCCCCGGCTGGCAGGGCAGCGCGGACGCGCGCCGCTGGGACGAACTGCCGCAAGCCGTGCTGGACTATCTGGCCTGGCTGGAAGAGGATCTGGGCACACGGATCAGCTGGGTCTCCAACGGGCCGGAGCGCAGCCAGCTCCTGCGCCGGGACGCGTAACACCTAACAGACCGAGGGTCGCATGGTCGGGATCTACACCGGGTTCATCGTGTTCGTGGTGCTGATGCTGGTGCTGGACCTGGGGGTCTTCCACCGCAAGGCCCACGTGGTCTCCATCAAGGAGGCCCTGGGCTGGTCGGCCTTCTGGATCAGCCTGGCCCTCAGCTTCACGGTCTTCATCTACTTCGCCTACGAGAACCACTGGCAGGGTCTGGGCCTGATCGCGGACCCCGTCGATGGCCTGCTCAACACCGGCTCGCTGGCCAGCCTGAAGTACCTCACCGGCTACCTGATCGAAGAGTCCCTCAGCATGGACAACCTCTTCGTGATCGCCATGATCCTGGGCTTCTTCGCCGTGCCGCCCGTGCAACAGCACCGCGTGCTCTTCTGGGGCATTCTGGGCGCCCTGGTCCTGCGCGGCCTGATGATCGCCCTGGGCGCCACCCTGGTGGCCCAGTTTCATTGGGTCCTCTACCTCTTCGGCGCCTTTCTTGTATTCACCGGAATCAAGATGCTGGTGGCCAAGGAAGAGGAGACCGACTTGGAGGGGAACCTGCTGGTGCGGACCACTCGCCGGCTCTTCGCGGTGACCACGCGCTTCTATTCCCACCACTTCGTCGTCCGGGCCGGCTGGCCCGAAGCGGCGGAACCAGACGGCGGGGGCGTGGATCCGGTGGTGAGCGTGGCGGCCAAGGGCGCCCTGGTGCTCACCCCGCTGGCCCTGGCCCTGCTCGTGGTGGAGACGGCGGACGTGGTGTTCGCCGTGGACTCCATCCCGGCCATTTTCGCCATCACGGCCGATCCTTTCCTGGTCTTCACCAGCAATATCTTCGCCATCCTGGGCCTGCGGAGCCTGTTCTTCGCGCTGGCGGGCATGCTGCGCACCTTCCGCTACCTGAAGACCAGCTTGTCGCTGGTGCTGATCCTGGTAGGCGTGAAGATGTTGCTGGCCCATTGGCTGCGCCTGCTGCTGGGCAGCCACTTCAACCTGTACCTGCTGGGTGCCGTCCTGCTGATCCTGGCCGGCGGCGTGGTGGCCTCCCTGCTGGCGCGCGAGAACCCGGAGCCCACCGCCCGGGCCTGAACTCTGTCCGTGCCGGTGGACAAATCAGCGAGATGGTGTCAGGCATCATGCCAGAGCAACTCTCCAAGTCCCTGCGCTCGCCGCGGATGGCCGGCAGCTGGTATCCCGGCCAGCCCGACGAGTTGGAGCGCCTGCTGACCTCCTACCGCGAGGAATTGCCGGCTATGCAGGGCCGCCTGGACGCCGCGACCCGCTGGGCCGGACTGGTCTGTCCCCACGCTGGCTACCGCTACTCGGGACGCTGCGCGGCCCGGGCCTACGCGGCGCTGGGTGACTGGCGGCCGGGCCGGGTGGTGGTGGTGGCGCCTTCGCACCACGAGTGGTTTCCGGGCCCCTCGTTCTGGAGCCCGCAGCCGGACCACCCGGCGGCCGGAGCCTGGCGCACGCCGCTGGGCCGGCTGGAGGTGGACGTGGAGTTCGGCGCGCGGCTGGGTCGCCGCCTGCCCGGGCTGGGTTTCGGCCAGGCCGGCCACCGCGACGAACACAGCCTGGAGTTGCAGCTGCCCTTCCTGCAGCACGCCCTGGGGTCCTTCCGCCTGGCGCCCCTGGTGATGGGCGACCAGCGCCCGGAGGCCGTGCGCGAGCTGGCCGCGGCCCTGGCGGATTGCCTGGACGAGCTGCCGACCTTGCTGGTGGCCTCCACGGATCTCAGCCACTTCCACGAGGTCGGGGAGGCCGCGGAGCTGGACGGTCTGTTCCTGAAGAAGCTGGAACAGGGGGACGAGGAACAACTGCTGAGCGCGCTGCACAGCGGCGCCTGCGAAGCCTGCGGCGGCGGACCCGTGGCCGTCGTGCTGGGCGCGCTGCGCCGGGCGCTGGGCGGCGTGCAGGTCGAGCTGCTGGACTATCGCAGCAGCGCGGACACGACGGGCGAGACGGACTCCGTGGTGGGCTACGGCGCCGCCCTGATTCGGGAGAACCCCCATGCTTGAGACGCGGCCCGCAGGTCGCCTGCGCATCGGACTTCTGGGAGCGGGCTCCGCCAGCCGCGGCGTGCTGCCCTCCCTGCTGGGAACGGGACAAGTGGACCTGGCCTGGGTGGCGGATCCCCTGCACGCCGGCGAGCGCATGGCCGGCCAGGTCGTGCTGCCCGACATCGCCACGCCCCTGGGCGTGGACCTGCTGCTGTTGGCCGTGCCGGAGAGCGCGCTGCCCGAGCTGGTGGACAACCTGGCCGCCCGGCTGCGCCAGGAGAACGGCCGCTGCCGGGCCGTGCTGCAGTTCAGCGCCTCGTCGCCCCTGGCCCTGCTGGAGCCCCTGCGCGCGGCCGGCGTCTGGGCCGGCCTGTTGCATCCCATGCAGACCTTTCCCCAGGACGCCCCGCCGCCGGAGAACATCTCCTTCTGGGCGCTGGGCGGAGACGAGGAGCTGCGCGGCTATCTAGGCGGGCTGATGGCCCACCTGACGGACGACTGGATCTGGCTGGAGCCCGGCCAGCAGATTCCCTACCACCTCTGCGGCGTGCTGGCCTCCAACTTCCTGCCACCCCTGCTCTCGCTCTGCGAGAGCCTCTGGCCGGGGGAGCCGGGCCAGGCCCGCCGGGCCCTGCTGCCCATCATGCACCAGACCCTGGCCAACTTGCTGCGCTACCCGCCCCACCGCGCCGTGAGCGGACCTGCGGCGCGCGGCGACCTGGGCACCGTCAACCGCCACCTCGCCTGGCTGGAAGAGGAGCGGCCGGACCTGATTCCGCTTTACTCCCGCTTGACGGAGGAAATCCTCACCTTGCGGCGGACGGCGGGAGAGCGCGACCAGGCGATCGCCCCCGCCGCGGCGCCCGAGCAGGAGAAGAGCCTCTGAGGTCTGGATCCGCTCCTTTTCATCAATCAGGAGACACCCCATGTCCCGACGTGTGTTGTGGGCGGATGACGAGATCGACCTGCTGCGGCCGCACATCCTCATTCTGGAGAAGCAGGGTTATGAAGTGGTGGGCGTCTGCAGCGGCATGGACGCCCTGGAGCGCGTGCGCGCCGAGAGCTGGGATCTCGTCCTGCTGGACGAGATGATGCCCGGCATGACCGGCCTGGATGCGCTGGTGGAGATCAAGAAACACGATCCCGGCCTGCCCTGCGTGATGGTCACCAAGAGCGAGTCCGAGTCGCTGATGGACCAGGCCATCGGCCGGCAGATCGACGACTACCTCACCAAGCCCGTCAACCCCAGCCAGATCATCGCCGTCTGCAAGCGGATCATGGAGCGCACCCAGCTGACGGGCCGCAAGCTCAGTGAGAGCTACATGCAGGGCCTGGCCCAGATGTCGCGCACCTTGTCCATGGGCGCGGGTTGGGCCGAGTTCCAGGACATGCACCAGCAGCTCTGCGCCTGGGAGCTGGAGCTGGACGAGCGGCCGGACCTGGGTTTCGACCAGACCCTGGCGGCCCAGCGCAAGGAGTGCAACCGCGAGTTCGCGCGGCTGGTGGAGCGCGAGTACCGCGAGTGGATCCACCAGCCCGGCGGCCCGATGATGAGCCCGGCGGTGGTCAAGAACGTGGTGATGCCGCTCCTGCGCGAACAGCGGCCCGTGCTGTTCTGCGTCATCGACTGCATGCGCATGGACCACTGGATGGTGCTGGAAAAAACCCTGCGCGAGAAGTTCCGCGTCCGGCGCGAGGTGCAGTTCGCCATCCTGCCCACCGCCACGCCCTACGCGCGCAACGCCATTTTCGCCGGCATGTACCCGCTGGACATCGCCAAGGCGCACCCCGAGATGTGGGAGCGCAACATGGACGATGAGGGCAACACCAACCGCCATGAGCGCCAGTTTCTGGACCACCAGCTCAAACTCAACGGCCTGGAGTTCAAACCCGCCCACAAGTACATCAAGGTCATCGACCTGGCAGAGGCCAATGACACGCTGAAGAAGGTCGAGAACCTCTTCAACCACCAATTCGTCAGCATGGTCTGGAACTTCGTGGACATCCTGGCCCACAGCCGCAACCAGAACGACATCGTGCGCGAGATGGTCCCCGACGAGGCGGCCTACCGCAGCGTGGTCTCCGCCTGGTTCCGGCACAGTGCGTTGAACCAGATCCTCGAGGCCTTCCGCGAGAAGGGCTACACCATCGTGATCACCAGCGACCACGGCAGCGTGCGCGTGCAGCGCGGGGCGCGGATCTTCAGCGACCGCGAGGCCACCCGCGGCCTGCGCTGGAAGCTGGGGCGCAACATGCGGCTGGAGGAGGATCGCACGGGCATCTTCCTGGACAAGCCCGAGACCTGGCGCCTGCCCCACGGCAAGCCCAGCGAGACCATGGCCTTCGCGGTGGAGGACTACATGTTCCTCTACGGCAACAACTACAACCACTACCTGGGCCAGTTCAAGGACAGCTTCCAGCACGGCGGCCTCTCCATGGAAGAGGTGATCCTGCCCGTCGCGGTGCTGGAGCCCCGCTGAGATGGAACTGCGCCCGCCCGCGACGGGGCAATTGGGGGAGGCCCAGCCCTTGGCCGACCTGGAGGCCACGCGCGCCGCGGGCCGGCAGCTGGCCGCCGGCCTGCGGGGGGGGGAGCTGATCCTGCTGGAAGGCCCGCTGGGCGCGGGCAAGACCAGCCTGGCCCAGGGTCTGGCCGCCGGGCTGGGCGTGGCGGGCGCGGTCACCAGCCCGACTTTCGCGCTCTGCAACCGGCTGGCCGGACGGCTGGAGCTGCACCACTACGATCTCTACCGGCTGGAGTCCCTGCTGCGCCTGCAGCAGATCGGTTTCGAGGACAGCCTGGAGAGCGGCGCCGTCGTGCTGGTGGAGTGGCCCGCGCTGGCGCTGCCCCTGCTGCGCGGCCCCTGTCTGCTGGTCCGGCTGGAGCACGCGGACGCCGGCCGCCGCCTGCGCTGGGGACGGCTGGAGGCGGCGCAGCTCGCGGCGCAGAGGTTCCGCCATCCCGACGAGGGCTTCCAGGACTGAGCCCCGCCCTGGACGACACGCAAAACGGGCGGCTTCCCCGGGGAGGCCGCCCGTTTCTTGCTGGCTGACCGGCGCGGCTACACGGCGCGCGCCAACTTGTGACCGGCATCGAAGTCCAGCTGGCCCAAGTGCTGGATGCGCGACTGGGTCTCGTGGACGATGGCCTGCACCTGGCGGGACATCTCGGAGACGGCGGCCTCCTGCTCCTGGGTGGCCACGGCGATGGTGGACTGGCTCTGCCCCACTGCGGTGGTCATCTGCACGATGTGGGTGATCAGCTCCTCCACGCGCTGGGTGTCCGCTGAAATGGTCTGGGCCTCCCGGGTGATCCGCTTGGTGGTTTCCCCCGTGACCCGCGCCAACTCCTTCACCTCGTTGGCCACCACGGCGAAACCGCGCCCCATGTCCCCCGCCCGCGCCGCCTCGATGGTGGCGTTGAGGGCCAGCAGCCGGGTCTGGGCGGCAATGGCGGAGATGGCCGCGGCCAGCTCGCCGATGGAGGTCCCCGAACTTTTGAGCGTGCCCATGGCCGCGCTGGCCTCCGTGGCCACCCGGGCGCTCTGCTCGGATTGGCCGGTGGCGAGGGTGGCGCTGCGTGCGATCTCCGAGACGGAACTGTGCATCTCCTCCACGGCGGCGCCCAATTGCTCGGCCGCCTCCGAGATCCGGTTCATCTCCTCGGCGTTCTTCAGCAGCCGCTCGATGCGCCGCTGGCGGAAGAGGTGGCAGTTTTCCGGGCGGTTGAGGTCGTTGTGGATGGCCACGGCCATCTCTTTGCAGTTGCCGTAGCCGCAGGCGCCGCAGTCCAGCTCGTCCTCGCGGGTCGTCTTCTCCATCCGTTGGAACAGGGCGGCGTTTTCCGCCACCGTGGGCCGCCGGATGGTGTTGGTCCGGCTGCGGTCCACATAGTGCCGCTCGTAAAGGCCGGGCTGCCAGTACTGCTCCACCAGCCCCACCACCCGGTCATGGACCGTGCTCTCGTCGCCCACGATCTCCTTCACGTGACGCAGGCGCATTGCCTCCGCCCGGCGAGCCACTAGATGCTCCAGCTCGTCCTGGTTGGCTTCGACGTTGGGCGTGCCGGGTCCGCCGTTGCAGCCCAGCTCGCAGTTCAGGCAGTCCACGAGCAGGGGCGCCTGGCCGCGGCTGATGGAGGATCCCAGGCCCTTCAAGTAGTGGTAGACCGTGTGGGGACCTTCGATCTTGCGCGTCAGGTTGCCGATTTCTGGCAGCCAGCGCTCGGCGGTCTTGAGCAGCCCGCCCGGCGTGGAGAACAGCACGGCGCGCTCCGCCGGCGGGTTGTCGTAGTCCAGTTCCTGGAAGGCGTCCAGGCTCTGGCGCCGGCGCTCCAACTCGGCGATCAGGCTCTTGAAGGTGACGTTGTAGTCGCCCTGGCCGGTCTCGTCGAACTCTCGGCGCTTGGCCGCGCAGGGACTCATGACGGCCACCCGATGCCGGGCGTACTCGGGGTAGAACTGCCGCACCATGCGGATGGTGTGGAGCATGGGGCTGTCCGCCGGCGCCAAGTGGGGCAGCAGCTCCGGATGATAGATCTCGATGAAGCTCACCAGCGCCGGACAGGGCTGGGCGATCACGGCTTTGGGGTGGTTCTTCTGCACGTGGTCCAGATAGGACTTCACCGTGAGTTCCGCGCCGAAACTGACGTCGAAGTTGGCCTTCACGCCCATGGATTTCAGCCAGCCGTTGAACTTCAGGTAGCGATCCGGGAAGACGGCGGCCACGGCGGGAGCCACCACGGACACGATGGGCACGCCGGCCGCAAGGTCCCGCAGAAAGACCGCGGTGTCGTCCACCAGCTTGCGGGCCTCGTGGGAGCAGGCCTTGATGCAGGCTCCGCAGCCGATACACAGATCGGCGTTGATCGTGACGTGGTCGCCCGAGGCGTCGTTGCAGTGCTTGACCGGGCAAGCCAGGATGCAAGCGTGGCAATTCACACAGCGGGGGGGATCCACTTCCACCACGGGGGCGAGCGAAGGGACCTGTGCAAGCGCCATGAATCCTCCAGAGATTGGCTGGGGCGCAAGACCTGCCGCGTGCCGGTTCCGACAGGCGGCGAAGTCCCGCGTCGCCCCAGGCCAGTTAGCGTGCAGAACCCGGCCGACAGTGGGGCTGTCCACCGGGTTCACCTTGTCAACTTCTTGACACTTGAACTATCGGCCGTGGAGGAGGCAGAATTAACGCGTTCTGAACCGCACGTCATTTTCCCATGCAGCCAAAAAGAAAGCCCCCGCCGCAGCGGGGGCTTTCCAGTCATGGGTTGCAGGTCGGCTTACTTCAGCAGGACCATCTTGTGGGTCTGGCTGCCGAACTCGCTCTGCAGGGTGTAGAGGTACACGCCGCTGGCCAGGTTGGAGCCGTCGATGACCACCTGGTTCTCACCGCGGGCGGCGACGCCCAGGTCCAGGCTCTGCACCAGCTGGCCCGCCAGACTGTAGACCAGCAGCCGCGCCGCACCACTCTCGGGCAGGGTGAAGCGAATGGTCGTGCTGGGGTTGAAGGGGTTGGGCGTGTTCTGCGCCAGGGAGAAGCCGGCCGGCGTCTCGTCGGCGCCCACGTCGCAACGCTCCCAGACCTTGGTGGCCGGGTTGGACAGGGCCGGCGCGCCGGCGTCGTCCAGGTAGCTCGCCACGATCACGTCCGTGCCTTCCAGCGTGCTGGTGTAGGCGAAGAAAGCCTGGCCGTTCATGTCCGTCACCTGGGTGCCGCTGGTGGCGCCCACGTTGGGACCGGACACCACGTCGACGCTCACCTGGCGGCCCACGATGGGCTGGTTGTTGTCGTCATGAATCAGCACGGTCAGGCTGTGGACCTCGCCCAGGCAGTTCACGGCGAAGGTCGGGGTCAGCAGGGCGTCCACGGGCAGGGGATCGCCGCAGCTGCCCAGGTTGCGGGCATACTCCACCGCGTTCGTCTCGAACTGGTTGAAGTAGGTGTAGTAGCCGTAGCAGTTGCCGCCCGGGATGTAGCACTCGGTGGGCTGGGTCAGGGCCACCACGGCGCCGGAACCCAGGGCCCACTCCGCCGCCGTCACCTGGCCCGCACTGCCCGTGGTGATCACGTTGGCGTTGCCGGGCAGGTTCAGCAGGTCGTCATGGCTGGCGTAGTTGCCCGTGAAACTGGGGAAGGGCATGCCCGTGGCCATGTAGTGGGGCGCGACGAAGAAGTTCTCCGCGTCGTAGCGCGTGACGGTGCTGACGCCGCCGGGCATCTGGATGCTGCCGCCCCAGGTGCCGGTCAGGTACAGCATGATGCCGCCGCCCTGGACGTAGCTGTTGAACAGGGGCACGGCGGCGTTGACGTTGCCCTGGTAGGGCTCGCCGTAGTAGCCGGTGGTGCCGGCGGTGATGGCGACCAGGCAGTAGTCGGACAGATCGACGGTGTTGATCATGTCGCTGGTGATGACCGTCACCACGGTGCCCGCGTTGGTGAAGAAGGGCACGATGTCCCCGCCCCAGGGCAGGAAGTCACGGATCAGCAGGACGGGCTCGCCGGTGCGCGGGCCGAAGGTGCCCAGCGCGGCCGGCAGCTGAGCGTCGCGGTCAGGCGTGGCCGTGTTGGCCAGGGCAGTCTGGCCCAGCGTGAGCAGCAGACCAGCCAGCAGCAAGTTCTTCATGGTTCCTCCGGTTGTGTAGTTGTTGGTCGTTGTGGACTGTTCCGGCAACCACGGCTGGCACTCCCCGGCACCACGCGGCACAAAGCCCGTCCCGGCCCGCGGGGTCGCCCCGGCGTGGCTGGGAATGGAAGGCGGATGTTGTGCTGGTCGAACACCGAACCGTTTTGCTGAGCGGAGAAATGCAAAGCCAGTGCCAGAAAGGGCAGAACTTCGGCCAACCCCTGAACCATGTTGATCATCAACACATACCCCGACGTAGACAATTGGTCTTCCGAGTCGTAGCGCCTTCGCGCTCCAGTTATCTGGATGTTCCCTGTTGCGAATCCGTCAGGAGATGCCCAATTCAAGACAGGTTGAATGGGGGCTCAGCCGCGCCGCCGGCACCAAAAAGGAAGCCCCCGCCGAGGCGGGGGCTTCCAGGAAAACCGATCGGGGTGACTTACTTCAGCAGCAGCATCTTGTGCGACTGGGTGAAGCCGTTCACTTCCAGCTGGTAGACGTACATGCCCGACGCGACCTTCAGGCCCGCCTCGTTCGTGGCGTCCCAGCTCACCGTGTGACGGCCGGCGTTCAGCTGCTGATTCATCAGCGTGGCCACCTGCTGTCCCATGATGTTGAAGACCTTCAAGGTCGTCATGCCGCCTTCGGGCAGGGCGAACTCGATCCGGGTGACGGGATTGAAGGGGTTCGGGTAGGCCTCGCCCAGGCTGTAGGCCGAGGGCAGGACCGCCGCGTTGTTCAACTCCGCCACGTCCATCTCATTGCCGCTGTTCACAACGGCACCCGAGGAGAGCATCATCTGGGGACGGCCGTCCTGCAGGGCGCTCAGGTGCACGGTGGCCACCTTGGCGCTGCCGGAGAAGGCCACCACCTCGCGGCCCTTCATGGCGCCGGCGATGATGAGTTCCTCACCCGTGTTCTGGGTCAGATAGTCCGCCGCGGAATAGGGTCCCAGAACCGGAACCAGATCCAGGGAGACGATCTGCAGGCCCGGCAGGGAGAGCCGCACGTCCAGGGCCCGCACGTCCACCGCGTCATTCAGCTGGATGTCCACGCTGAATTCCTGGCCGGCGGAGACGAAGTCCGGAGCGTTCAGGATCTCGAAGGCCACGCCCGCGTTGCTGCGGCCGGTGGACCGGTAGACCAGCGGCACGCCCGCGGTGCCCTGGTTGGCGTTCACCAGGTTCAGGTCGGGGATGTACACCCAGTCCGGGGTGGTCACCTGCTCGAAGTCGCACAGTGCGTTCCAGGTCAGGTCACCGGGCTCCGTGTTGTAGGCGTTCTTCACCGCCGTCAGGTCCGTGGCGTCAACCTGGTTGTCCGGGCGCGTGGCGCCCAACTCGTTCGTGTACCCCGCGCAATCTCCAGCCAACAGCTCCAGACGCTGCTGACCCAGTCCCTGAGTGATCCGCTGCGTGTAGATCGGATCGATGTCGCCGAGGTGGTCGCCATGCTGCACCTGCACGTTGCGGGTGCCATCCAGCCAGCCGTCCACGTGAACCGTGAAATCGTACTCGCCGTTGGGCACGTTGCGCAGGTGGTAATGCCCCGCCTGGTCCAGGGTCACCTGGCAACCGGGCGTGACCGCATCTTCGTCATTGGTGCTCTCGAAGGTGGCGTTCCAGGCTTCCAGGCCCTGGACCGCGCCGCTGGGGCTCACGCTGATGGTGGCCACCATGCCCGTGAAGTCGTTGACGCCTTCCAGTTCCACGTTGCCCTGCAGCTCGCCCAGCGGATAGCTGAGGGCGGCGGCGGCGGGCAGCATGACCAGGACCGGCATGGCGTTGCCATTGCCGTCATAGTAGGTGGTCCAGCGACCGTTGGGCGGATCCTGGTCGAAGTAGAGCTCGGTGCTCACGGCGTTGATGATGCCCGTGTGCTTGGCCGTCAGGTTCAGCGTGCACAGGTAGTTCGTTCCGCCGTCCAGGTTCGCGTCGGGGGCGCCCACCGCGCCGTAGACGAAGTTCAGGTGATGACGTCCGCCGGCCACGTTGCCTTCGTCGTTGCTGTTCTCAACCACGCGGGCCGCGCTGAAGACCGTCGTGTTCAGCGTGAAGGGGGCAGCGGGGGTCGTGACATCCCAGTAGGTCGTGTCGCAGCTCATGAAGACCGTGGCGATCTCCGCCGTGGCCACGCCGGAGTCGACGTAGACATCGAAGGCGACGTTCTGGCCCTGAACCACCGAAAGCTGGTTGGGCATGAGCTTGTAGCCGAAGGTCGTGGTGCCGGCGTCGCTCTCCAGGAAGAGGTCGCCCGGCGCCTGGAAGACCAGGTCGGCATCGGCGGGAGCCACGCCCGCAGCGCTGCTGCTCACCACCAGATAGACGTAGAGGGTCGCGGCATCCGTGACCGCCGCAGCCAGGCTGGAGGCGGCGCCCGCACCCACGCTGTTGCCGGTCATCAGGTGCGGCTGGAAGTTGAAGCCATCTTCCTGGCTCAGACCCGTGATGATGTTGTCGCCCGTGTTGCCGGCCACCGTGCCGTCCGTGGAGTTGCCCACCCACAGGTTGTTGGTGAGGTCCACCAGACCGAGGACGCCCGTGCCGAAGGTGCCGTTGAAGGTGGCGTCGGCGCGCATGTTCTCGTTGCCCACGTAGAGGAGCACGTTCTGGTTGGTCTCGCCGAAGTCCCAGGCGAAGTCCCAGGCGATGCGGTACGCTTCGCCCCAGCCCACGCTGCCGCCCAGATCCGGGGGATCCGTGACGAAGGCATCCTGGGCGTTGGTGCAGGTCAGGGCCGCGCTGGTGCCGTCCGTCAGGTCCTCACCGGCGGTCACGACGGCGTTGACGTCCTCGCTCACATAGGTCGCGATGCGCGAGACGCCGCCCGAAGTGATGATGCCGTAGAGGAACAGGTTGTCGCCAGCCGCCACGCGGGTGTTGATCGCCGAGCGCAGGGTCTCGGTCCAACCCCACATGTCCACGTCCACCAAGTTCTCCAACTGCTGATCGGGATTCTCGGTCAAGGCCGAGGCGTAGATCAGCTCGCCATTGGCGATGCTGCCGTCGGTGGCGGTCCCGGTGGCGATCAGGGTGGCGATGGAGGTCTGGTCGAAGTCCGCAACGCCGTCGGTGTCCGCGTCCAGGTAGAACGCGATGCTCGCGTCGTTGTCCGGATCGGTGTCACCGGCGATGGTCAGACCCCAGTTGATGTTGAAGAAGCGGTTGACGTCCGGCCGCAGGTCGAAGATGGCCGTCGTGCCGTCCGGATACGGGTCCTGGAGGACCAGAATGGGCGTGTGGCTCACGACGTAGCGGTTTGCGGAGACGTCCACGTCCTGGTGCAGGCCGTCGTTGGAAACCACATAGAGGAAATAGCTCCCGGCGGGCACGAAACTCAGGTCGCTGATGTAGATGTCCCAGTTGAAGGTGAAGTCCACATCTTCTTCCAGAGTGTCGGAGGGGGCGATGAGCGTGCCACCGGCCAGACCCGTGACCAGGTAGTTGCCGGCCGTGCCGCTCAGCGTCAGGTCGCCTTCATCCAAGCCCGACTGGGTGCTGAAATACAGCTTGATGTCGGCGTTGTGATCGAAGTCGATGGTGTTCATGTCCCAGGTGATGTTGTCCACACCCGAGCCGTCCTGAGTCGCATCATCCAGCGCCAGCAGGCCACCCGAATCCAGGTAGTCGTTGTTGGCGGAGAGGAAGTCGAAGCTCGCGTCGGCGGCGTTCGGATCATCCTGGTTCAGGTTGTTGGTGGGATAGTGGAAGGCGCGGATCGGGCCGGCCCGGCCGATGGAGCGGGAGCCGGTCTCACCACTGGTGGCATAGAGGTAGTACTCCGTGCCGGAGACGTCCCAGTCGCTCAGCCCGCTGGTCAACGGCGTGGCCGTGGTGGGCGAGGTGGAGACGTCGATCCAGAGCGGGACTTCCACGTTGGTGGAATCACGGAAGGCCCGGAAGGCGCCTTCTTCGTCGTTGACACTGGTCAGCATGGAGTCGACACTCCACCAGAGCTGCATGTCAGATGCCGCCGTGGTGGTGTGCGTCGTCAAAGCATAGACCACGCCCAGATCCCAGCCGCCGTCGCCATCCGCCAGGTCCGTGGAGTCCGGGCCACCGGCGGTGGGGGTGCTGAAGGTCAGGGACGGACCCGCAACCGCCGCGATGGTGGTTCCCCACACCGCGTTGGTCATGCTGGTCATGGTGTTGGTGGTGGCCGCGATGGCCGTCGCCGCGATGGCGTCGGTCACCGTGTCCACGCAGCGCGCGGCCAGCACCGTGAAGGTGATGTTGCCAAGCGCAGGAATGGCGCCCACGTTCAACGTGGCCACCAAGGTCTGAGCGTTGACAGGGGTGGCAAAGGTGACGTTGCCACCACCACCCGAGACCGTGGCCACGCAGTTGCCGGGCACCCACTCCCAGCTCGTGCTTGGCAGGATCAGGCTCAGCGTGCCGCCGATTTGCAGGTCGCCGCCGCCGGCATCGCTGGTGATGACGAGGTCACTCGCCCCAGTAACAGCTGTCAGATCCGTGTACCCGTACGGACCACCCATGTCCAAGTAGACGGTGGAAGTGACTCCCACCGGCGTGGTGATGGTGGCCTGTGCCCCGGCTTTCTGCGCAAACAACAAGGCCAGAAAAACCAGGAAGGACACAGCTGCAAGCGTTCTGGGAATTTTAGCAGACGTTCCCATGTTTCCTCCGCAGCAAATTCGATTCTACACTGTCCGTTGGCCTTGCAGGGAGAGTGCAAGGACGCCAGAGCATCCATACGTATAACAGAAAGCAAAAGAGTCACGTTCGGGCCGGGGGCGCGCCGCTTGGTCGCGCAGCCTACTCCAGCGTCTCTGACTATCGGCACTTCCGGAAAACATTCGAGCCGCGCGAAGCTCTTTTTCCCGGCTGAGCTTCGGCAAGGATCAGGCCAGCCCGAGAAGGGCAGAAAATCCCCGCGGAATGCGAATTGTCTTTTAGGTTCTCTCGGGGAAGTGAGATGGGAGATGGTGCGGGTCGCCAGGGGAGGGGCAGAATTTGCAATCCGGAACTTCAGAACTTCTGCTTATCGCAACCACAGTTCCGTGCGTCGGTTGGCGGCCCGGGCAGCCTCGCCGGCCTCTGGCCGCAAGGGTTCACGCATGCCCAGCCCCCGGGTGCTGATTTGCATTTCCGGTACGCCGTGGGCCACCAGCCAGTCCTTGACCGCTTGGGCCCGGCGCCAGGAAAGGTCCAGGTTGTAGCGCTCGCTTCCCACGTCATCGGTATGGCCGCGTAGCTCGACTTGGGTGCCGGGCTGGGCCTGCAGCCAGGCCAGCACCTGCTCGAGCACGGGCAGGCCGTCCGGGCGCAGTTCCGCGCGGTTGAAGGCGAAGCGCACCATGGGCAAGGCCAGATGGGCGCCGGCCTCCAGGGGCTGGAGGCGCACCAGCAGGGTGTCGGCGGAGGCGCGCCAGCTTTCCGGCCCCGGGTCGCCGCGGGCGGCCGCGCCCGCCAGGACGGGTTGGCAGGCGAAGAGGTGGTCGGGGGCGTCCGCGAACAACAGGTGCCGCCCGCCCACCAGCGCGCAGGTGAACAGGCCGTCGGCGTCGCAGAGCAGCTCGCCCGGGGTGGAATTCCCGGGCTCCAGCGATTCCAGCTTCACGCGCGCGGCCAGGGGCCGACCGCTGGTGGCGTCCACCACCCGGCCGGTGAGCTGGAAGACGGGATCCGGCGGACAGCAGGCCGGGACTTGACTCTCATAGAGATCCAGGTCCGGCCGGCCGTCCCGGCGCGAAGAGAACAGCGCCGTCCGGGCGTCCGCGCTCAGGCAAAGGCCCAGGTCCGGCTGGCTGGTGCTGAAGGGCGGACCCAGATTGCGCGGCGGGCTCCAACTGCCGTTCGGGGCCAGCCGGCTGTGGAACAGATCCAGCCCGCCGAAGCCGATCCGGCCGTCGCTGCTGAAGTAGAGATCGTAGCCGTCGGCGTGCAGGAAAGGTCCAGCTTCGTGTCCGGCCGTGTTGAGCGCGGCGGCGTTTTGCGGATCCCCAAACTGGCCATCGGCTTCCCGGCGCGCCAGCCAGAGATCCTGCCCGCCCAGCCCGCCCGGGCGGTCGGAGGCGAAGAGCAGCCAGCTGCCGTCCGGGGCCAGGGCCGGCTGGCTCTCCCAGCCTGGACTGTTCAGCCGGCTCAGCGGTCGGGGCGCGCTCCAACCGGTCTCCGTCCATTCCGAGAGGAAGAGGTCGCAATCGCCTCCGCCGGGTCGGCCGCAGGCGCTGAAAACGAAGAGCCGGCCAGCGGCGCTGAAGGAACCCGATCCTTCGGAGCCCACGGTGTTGATGGGCGGATCCACCAGGCGGGCCGTGCCCCAGTCCGGGCCGGCGCGCTCGCTCTGCCAGAAATCCTCCCGGAAGACGCCGCCGCGCCCCTGGGGATCCAAGCCGCCGGGCCGGTTGCTGGTGAACCAGAGCTGGCGGCCGTCCAGGCTGAGCAGCGGCATGAAGTCGTCCGCCGGGCTGTTAACCTTGTCCCCCAGGCGGCGCGGAGCCGGGTGGCGGGCACCCGCCAGTTGCAATCTCAGGCGCTCGCCGTCGGCACTCAGGCGCTGCTCCACGTCCAGGCGAAGGCTGTCGGCCAGTTCGGCGGTCAGGGCCAGGCGCAGTTCCCGGGCGGCCTCCTCCCAGCGCTCCAGCTTTTCCAGGGCCAGGGTGGCGTGCAGGCGGGCCGGCAGGTGGCGGGGGTCCAGGGCCAGTGCGGCCTGAAAGGCGACCAGGGCGGATTGGGGCCGCTCCAGTTCCAGCAGGGCCCGCCCCGTGAGGAATTCCCCTTCGGCGCAACGGCAGGTCCGGGCGTAGCGGGTCAGGGCCTCGAGGGCCTCCCGGGCCTGGCCGGAGTTGAGGCAGGCCAACCCGCGCTGCAGGTCGGGATCCGCTGCCCGGGCCGCGCCGGGTGTCCAGCCGGCCAGCCACAGGCCGCCCCAAAGCCAGGCCAGCTTCAGAAAATCCTGCCAGACAGCTCTCAAAACCCTACCTTTGCGGCTGGATGATTCCGGTCAGGGACCGATAAGTCCTGCAACCGGACACGTTGGAGAAGGAGACGGAGATGCGACCCAATCCCATCGACACCATCCTGGAGTATTTCAGCGAACTCGACTGGGATCATCGGTTCTATCCGGACGATTCCTCCGTGGACGCCTCGTACACGGGCGAGAACGGCTCCTGGCAGTGCCGGGCGGTCTGGGATCAGCAGGCGGAGATCTTCTGCTTCTATTCCTTCCTGCCCACCAGCATTCCGGCGGAGCGGCGCTGGGCCATGATGGAGCTGATCACCCGGCTCAACCTGGGTCAGCGCTACGGCGACTTCGAACTGGACCTCTCCACGGGCAGCCTGGCCCTGCGCACCTATCTGCTGTGCCGCGAACACGGGCTGGACTCCAAGTCCATCAACGACGCCGTCAGCGGCAATCTGGCACTGCTGGACGACCATCTGCACATCCTGATGAAGCTCATCTACTCCGACTCGTCGCCGATGGAGCTGTGGGAGGAGGCCGTGCAGGAGGAGAACGCGCGCTTCGGCCTCGAGGACGACGAGGAAGAGGACGAGGAGCGGGACTGATCGCAGGTCCAGCTCAGCGGAAATGAAAAGGCCGGCTTGCGCCGGCCTTTTTTGTGGTGAATCCTGGGGTCCGGGCGCTGACCGGCATCCTTCCTAGCACCCGCCCTGCTTGAACACCTCGTCCAGCCGCTGTTTCGCCCAGTCGTTGGTGAACAACGGCTTGATTGGCGGCGTCGATTTGAACTTCTGGCGTTCCAGCGGCTTTTTGGCCGCCTTGGCCGGCTCGCTGCCGGTCAGCGGGGAAAGCGCTCCCGCACAGGCGGCGAGCCGTCGTCCCTCATGGTCCCGGAGCACGCCCGCGCCATACCAGCCCAGGTGTTGTCCACCCGATGAATACACATTCAAATCGCCGGAATAGCCCGCTTCGATGTACCCGACCGCGTCGCCGGACCAGAGGTAGATCGTCTGATCGTCCGCGATGTAGGCCACGGCTGCGCCGTCCGCGGCGAACAGCGTGGTCTCGCTCGCGCTGGTGGACAGCACGTGCAGCAGCACGGCAAAAAGGCCAACGCCAATCAACTTGCCAGACTGCTGCATACCGGCCTCCCTTCTGTCAATCTTGGCAGGGTGTCGCTACTCCCTGAGCAGGTCGTCGATGAAGTCCGCTGGAACTCCGGCCGGGTGATCGTTGTAGCGCAGTCGTCCATTTTTGTCGAAGATCAGGCTGCGCGGGATGCTGTTTACCTGGTACTGGTAGGCAAAAGTCAGTGTGTCCGGCCGGTCTTCAAAGTAGACGGGAAAGTCGTATTCCGGGTTGGCTGCCAGCCAGTCCTCGACGACCGTCAGATTGTCGCCACGCCAACCTGTGTTCACCACCAGCAAATCGAAGCCCGCCAGGTGGAACCGATGCTCTTCCCACACCGCTTGGATGTCGGGCATGGAGCGGATGCAGGGCGAACACCACACGCCCCACAACTCCACGTAGGTCACTCTCCCCCGCATCGCGGCCATGCTCACCCGGGACATGGGCGTCACAGCAGCATCACCCGGATCATCCCCCGACGACGAGTCGGTGCAGGACAGAAACCCCAGCCCTATCAAGGGCAGCAGCACCAGGAGGAGCCGCTTGCCAAGGATGGCCGTTCCCCTCCTGAAGTGACGATCGCCGAGTCCTGACCTCGACTGCCTGGGCCGCGCGACGGCTGTCGATCCCAGATCCCAGTGACACCGAGTCATTGACCCCTCCGACTCTTCCTCTGGTTACTCCTTCAGCAGGCCGTCGATGAAGCCCGCGGGGATTCCGCCCGGATGGTCGTTGTAGCGCAGCTTGCCCTTCTTGTCGTAGATCAGGCTGCGGGGAATGCTGTTGACCTGGTTGGCCACCGCGAACTGCTGGGCCTCAGCGCGGTCGTCGAAGAAGACGGGGAAGGTGTACTTGGGATTGGCGGCCAGCCAGCCCTTGACCTTGTCCAGGTTGTCGCCGCGCCAGCCCGTGTTCACCACCATCATATTGAAGTCCTTGTTGGACTTGTACTTGTCCCAGGTCTCCTGGACGTGGGGCATGGATTTGATGCAGGGCGGGCACCAGACGCCCCACAGCTCCACGAAGGTGACTTTGCCCTTCAGCCCGGCCTGGTCGAAGCCCTTGAGGGGCGTGACCTTGACAGCCGCGGCGCTGGCGGCAGGCTTGGCTGCCTTGTCGGCGGGAGCGGCGCCCCCGCAATTCACCGTCGCCAGCACCAGCAGGGCCAGCACCGGGAGGATGAGCCACTTCTTCAGCATGGTTTCCGCCTTCCTTAGATGTTCTTGTCGATGAGTTCGAGGATCTTCGCCTTGGCCTGCAGGCCGATGAACTTGTCCACCGCCTTGCCGTCCTTGAAGAAATGCACCTGGGGCACGGACATCACGCCGCAGCTGCGGGCGGCATCCGGCGCCTCCTGGATGTCCACCGTCACGATGCGCACGTCGCCGCGCTCGGCCTGGACTTCCGCCAGCAGGGGGTGCAGCTTCTTGCACGGGCCGCACCAGGTCGCACTGAAATCCACCAGCACCAGCCCGCCAGCGGCCACCGTCTCCTGAAAATTCGCGTCCGTCACCTTGGTCAGCTCAGCCATCGTCGTCTCCTGCTGTCTCAATTGGAAGCGCTCCAACGGTCCGCGGCAATCAATGGTTCCCACTATGAAACAAAAACTTCGCTGCAAATCCAGTGCTGGAGCGGCTCCGCCGCACCTGAGCCGGCAGCTTGGACACAATCTTGGACACATTTCCCAATGCACCCGGCCCGACTCACGCGCCGGAGCGGGGCACCAACTTAGTCTTCTCCCGGCTTCTCGCCAACGGGAGAAAACTCAAACAAGCGGATGGGCTCCCGGGCAGGCACGAACTCCACGCCATCGACTTCCAGCGGCCCAATCCCAAATCGCTGGGCATTCTCGGTGACCTTTCCACAGGTGCGCTCAGCAATGAAGTTGACGGCCCGCATATCGCCCGCCTCAGCCATGTTGCACACGTTCGCCAGGATGGCGCGCCGCCGAGTGACGCCAGGCGCCTTCAGCTCGTCCAGCAACTCGTTCAAGATGTCGGCAATGGCGTTTCCCTTGGGCGGGCGGCCGGAGGGATTGCCGCTGGTGCCAGAAATCCACTTTGACACTGTTTTTCCTCCTGTTTTTCAGGAGTTGGAGTAGAAATGAGTTGGGAACACAGAACCGTAGATCCTCTCATCATTCTTCCCAATGTCCCGATTCTCATTTTTCAAGATTGTTTTTGAGCACGTGCGCATTTAGCTTGCGCGCGAATGCTGTAAACTCTATCATGCTGCATCCCCTCCAAATCAAGACTAGGGTCATATAATGAAAACGACTCACCTAATCCTCGTTCTCTTACCCTGTGTAGCTGTCGCAATTAATGAACCTGTTGTCAACATTTCGTCTTCTACAAATGGCGATGTAATAGATGTTGAACTTAACTGGAGTCCATCTGTTGGAGTTGATAGGTATCAGATTTTCCATACTCAATTATTGACGAATTCTTTCAATAGCTTAGGTTTTACCACAGATACCACATTCCATCACCAATTAAATACTAATTGGAATTGGCAATCGCAACCAGATGTGTTTGGATTTTACAATGTTAAAGCGATAGGAAGTCCCGCGCAGGTTCCAGGATACATAGAATCATGGGGTGGAGAATTCACCCCTGAATTGAGTGATCTGCACGAGGTAATTTCTGTTTGTGCGGGCTATGAATTTTCGCTAGCTCTACACGGAAACGGATCAATTACAGCTTGGGGAAGAAATAGCGTTGGCCAATGCAATGTACCGTTACAAAATTCAGACTTCATTGACATCGCCTGCAGTCGTTTTCTTAGTTATGGGCTAAAATCCAACGGATCCATTTCACGCTGGGGCTATCACGAACTGATGCCATCAGTTCCGGAACCAAACTCAAACTTCATCGCCATAGCGTCCAGTGAGTATCACGCACTAGGATTGAAATTAAATGGGTCGATCATTACTTGGGGTTATGATGATTTTACTCAATTTAGTGTTCCTCTGCCAAATACAGATTTCATTTCAATAGCCACCAATTATTTGGGTGGTATCGGGCTTAAATCAAACGGATCCATTATTACATGGGGGAATGGAGCTCAATATCCACCGTCTCCAAACCAAGACTTTATAGCAATCGCTGCAGGAGATTTTCATTATCTGGGTCTCAAGTCAGACGGAACGGTTATCGCATGGGGATCTAATGATTATGGACAATGTGATGTTCCAACAATTAACAACAATTTTGTCAGCATATCTGCCGGATTGAATCTTAGCTTCGGAATTAGGGCTGACGGATCAATTGAGGAGTGGGGATATGATCAATATTATCAAACTGGAATTCCTGATCTAAATGCAAATTTCGTCGCCATTTCAGCTGGAGGCGAATCAAATTTTATTGCCTTGAAATCTGATGGTACTATTTTAACATGGGGCCGTGAGTATTATTATGTTCCGAAACCAAATTTGGATTACATTGACATAGACTGCGGATCTGGATTTAATATTGCATTAAGGTCAGACAGCTCAATAGTTGCTTGGGGTGAGAATAATTCCATGAATCAATACAGTCCGCCGTCACCCAATCTGGATTTTTCTGAACTTTCTGCCGGATACTTCCATTGCATTGGGCTGAAATCGAATGGCAAAATTGTAGCTTGGGGATATAACGACTATGGACAATGTGATGTACCTCTAATTGATTCAAACTTCGTGGCTATTTCAGGTGGAGGAAACCATACTCTGGCATTGAGACGCGATGGATCCATTGCTGCATTTGGATCAAACAATTATGGTCAATGTGTGGTTCCAGATCCAAATTATGATTTTGTTGATATCTCTGCTGGGTGGGAATTCTCTGTTGGTCTAAAATCTGACGGATCCGTTTTAGTTTGGGGATTTGGCCAATATAATCTTCATGATATTCCATCGCCTAATAGTGACTTCATTGCAATTTCGGCTGGTGGCAATCATTGCCTTGGTTTGAAAGAAGATGGATCGATAATCGCTTGGGGAGACAATACCTTTGGGCAATGCAATGTCCCGTCACCTAATTCTGGCTTTACATCTATAACTGCTGGCCAAAATCACAACTTGGCCCTTAGGAGTGACAATGAAATTGCTGCATGGGGAATCAATGATCAAGGCCAATGCGACGTGCCAGTGTCGGCGAATAACAACTTAATAATACGTGCAGGCTCTTATCAAAGTCTGGTTTTAAGATCTACTTTACCTTCAAATTGAAGTATATTCACCACAAGCTCAGTTTTCGCATAAGACGATATTTTATTTCATAGAATGCCGATGATTTGCAATTGAATCTCCAGACGCTCTATCATATTTAACGATAGTTTACTTGTTTTGTGCGGTCTCACTGCACAAATCTACAGAATAGCCAATATTTCCACATCCAATCAAATTCTCATTATTTGCTACAAGACAGGGACTAAGTTGCGATAATCTAAAATCGTTTGAGTTTTGATCACAAAATCGCGGATCCAACTCAAACGTATTAGAAATAGATGACAAGCACTCTAACTCATAATTAACTGTGTTATTGTAGAACACAATACAATTCCCTCTTCCTCCATTACAAAAATACTCTCCATCTGGAATATGTCCATATAAAAGTAGGGCTGGTGAAATTGTAGTATTGCAAATTATAGAGTTGTAAATTTTCCCACATGCTGCATTAATACCACTAAAAGTTGATTTATAAATCGGAACGCATCCAACATATCTGCTTGAAAGCGATATTATTCCAGTTCCAAACTCATTACTAAAGGCGCAATTATCAATAAATACATTTTCACAGGTTCCGTAACTAACAATATCTAAATTCTTTATAACTGAAGAGTCAAATTCTGCAACATATGGTTCCCAAAAAGAAACTGAACCTGTGCGACCAAAAATTGTCAACTTACTTCTTTTAATTGACGAAAAGCCTCCTCCAAAAAGGAAATCACTAATAACAATTTCGCTGTTATCGACAGTTAAATCACCATAAACTTGTATAATTCCTGTACTTTGTATGTCTGAATCATTCAATGACAATCGATCACACCTTATATTGGATGATCCAACGACGGTGTTAATGATGGAAATTCTCGCATTAACAAGTTCGCAATCATTCACTGCACATTGAATAAAGGACACCAAGCCGCCATCGTTTTCAGTTGAATGAATATTGGAAAGCCTACATCCATAATAGTCAACATAATTTGAAGACATGTACAGATTGCTTAGGTCAATGAATGAACAGTTGTTAAAATTTGCCCTGAAAAGAAATCGTCCCTTAAACCCCCAATTAGCGTTCCTTATAGTAAACCCATCTATACTACAGAAAATGCTGTCGTTATAGTTTTCATTAGACCCTACATCAATTATGTTAAATACAAATTCATTATTTTGCCCGTCTATCACGGTGCTATCAGGTCCGCCAATTGAAACGAAACTAATTCGCTTATTATCAGGAATGTTTAAATTCTCATAATAAATCCCATTCGAAACAATAATTGTATCAGAAATTGCGGCCGCATTTATAGCTTCTTGAATAGTTGCGTACTCCTGCGGAACCAGCCTATTCCGTGGTTCTATAGGTCCGACGATTTCATCGTATTCGGCAGTGACATTATAAAATCCCAAAATTTGCGGTTGATTCTGCCAATTCCACCCTGTCGAAGATGAAATCGAAATGCAAGTGTCTGGTGTTTGCCCAACATTCAAGGCTGGCTCTGTGGTTGAAGATGAATGATATATTCTATAATAACTAGCATCAGGAAATTCCGACCAATTTAAGTTGACATATATGCTATCACCGTCGGTGGTAGCACTGACATTAAGATCAATGGGAGGTGTTGCAGATAGCGCGGCAACCATGGTTAGTAAGACAAATAGTGTGAGACGCATTGGAGGAGCCTTTCATACGGAATAGGGATAATGTGAACTTAAGAACATATGTGACCGCGTGCAAGCGAAAGATGAGCGTCAGAAAAAGAGCATGAGTCGAGCGGTTGGTTCAACCCATATGAAGGGTCAGAGGGAGCTTCAAAAGTTGAGCATTACTGTCAGTCGCAACCAATGGAGAGGTACGTGCCTCATCTCTTGCTTCCGAGTTGCCTGCTAACGCGAAAGCTGCGAATCTTGCGAATGAAAAAGCTGCCCTACCATCCTTCGCAGCTTTCGCAGGATTCGCAACGGTTCGCCCCAAGCCTATTGTATTGAATCGCGGAATCTACCCATTAGTGTGGATCCCCAGAAAGCAACGCAGGATTCAAGGCAATCAGTTTGCGCTTGCCGTCTTGTCTCCATCGCGCCCGATTCGACTCCGTTAGCTCTGTCATGGCGGAATCAATCGCTGCCTTAGCCCGCAAGCCGCATGGCCCGCATCTTTGCACACTGCCTGTAGGAACCGCCTGGACTTTTTCGCGTCGGCAATATGCCAGGAGCCAGCTGTCCAAGCGGGCTGCGTTGGCCAGTTCCGAGGGGAGGGCCAGTTCGCCAAAGAAGCGCCGTGATTCGTTCAAGTGCCATGTTGCCAAACGGCAACCCGATGAGAGATTCTCAATCGTGATTGCGCTGCCGCTGTCTTCGAACCATTGGAATAGCGCCGCTAAGCGAGCCGCATTATCAGCCGATTTGCTGGCCACGTCTCTCACGTCCTGGAGATTGCCGCCGCTCGAGAGCTGGGCTTCCACCTTGTCATGATAGGCTGTCCAGGCCGCCTTTGCCTCTGTTGTAAACGTCAACAACATGGGCTGAAGCGCGCCGGTATCGTCTATGGGAGCCGGTTGAGAGAGGATGTCCGTGATTCGCCGATTGAAGGCTGCAAGAGCTGGCCAAGTCTCAGGGGCTTCACTGAAAGGACGTTGGCCTTGGGTTGAATCGGGCCAAGAAATAAGGAAGCGGGAAAGGAATCCCGTCCCTCTCGCCAGGGCCCCGTTTCGACTGAGGAACTCGCGCAAGGTCGGCTCCTGCACTTGCAGGGCAATTGTCAGCCGTGCCCCGTGAACGGTGAAGGATTCCGACGTGCGCCGGTCAATGGTCAAGCTGTTCCCATCCCAGAGCTGATTGAGCATCGTGAGATTTCGCATGATGGAATCCTTGCCCATTCCATGCGCCCCCAAAACGATGCCCGCCTCGGCGGATACCACACCACCTGATGGCCAATGCGTCGCCAGACCGAAGGCCAGCGCTTCGGGAGTCGCGTCGGAGTAGAGCAAGCGAGGGATCTGAGGCGGTCTTGGCTTCCTGACTTGCAGCTCGCGCAAAGCTCCTTTCCTTTCGTCCGTTGGCTGTCCGCTCTTCGCAAGTTGCCGGATCTTGTCTTTGATGCCGTTGCACTCGGCATCCCAAGCCTCAACCGCAGCCCGGTACGTTATCAGGATCGGTTTGGCGGCCTCAGCTTGCGCCTCTTGGTAGTTTTGAATGGCCTTTGTAAAGAAGCCGTCACAGGTCGATTTTCGCTCGCCGCTATCCGCAATCGTCAACAGGAACAGGCTGGATGGCCCTTGCAGCCGTTCCGCCCGTTTGGCGTCCGCATGAGGTTGAATTGCCAGTGACAGCGCTGAGAGAGCGCTTGCGGCAATCAGAGGCAAGGGAGCCTTGACGAATGCCGCCACCTCTTCAACTGCTGCCCGGATGGTGTAAGGAAGCGCATCAATTGGATAGGGCTCAGGGTCCATCTTGACGCAAAGCGATTGCGGCTCCGGCCAGTCGCCGAATTCGCCCGCTAACGACCCCGCATCCGCCGGTTGGCATTCGCGTTCATCCGTTGTCCTTGCGTTGCACACGGCCTGTCTCACAGCCTCCGCGCCGCATTGAGCCGCCATGTCGTTGAAATCCGTCGCTCCGTCGGGACGGGGCTCAGCGAAGTCGGGCACTGCCAGCAAGCCGCCGACAGCCCGCGCCGCCTCGGTCGCCTTGGTCAGGCCGGGATTGCCGGCCGTGTTGCAATCATCATCGGCGCACAGGATCAATGGCAGGTCGGGGTACTTCTGCCGCAGCTCCTTCGCCACTTCGAGAAGATTTCCGGCATTGGCGGCGGCGGCAACCGGATGGCCGGTTGCCTCGTGGATGCTCGCCCCGGTTGCAAAGCCCTCGGTGATACAGAGCGCTCTTGCGTCCTTCATCTTGCCCAAGCTGCAGTAGCAGCCCGCCACCCGCCCGCCGGTCAGAAAGCGCTTGCTGCCGTCCTCTCCGATGAACTGGAGGGAGTGCAACTCACCGCCCAACCGCAAAGGAACAACCAGCCGGCCCTCATGCACTCGCGCTCCGTGTGGCTGAATCTGCTTTCGGGCCAGGTAGGGATGCTCCCTGCAGGGAAGGGCACGTTCCCAAATCTCCTTTGCCCTTTCGCGGGCCTCGGCATGCCGCTTCACCTCCTCGGTTTTGCGCTCTTGACGCATCGCCTGGACCTGTTGCCGGTGCAAGGCCTCCTCGGCATGGGTCAGCGGGCGCCCGATCTCAGCCCGCCAGGATTGAACCAGACCTGTGCGCCAATCGCCGAAGCACCCGGCCGGAATGCCGTCGCTGTGCAAGACATACCAGCAATCCGCCTGCTTTCCACTTCCCCGGAAGCGGGCCAGCCGCCCGTTTGCGACAACCACTTCAGGAGGGGTCAGGCCAGCCGCCTGAATCGCTTCTGTGAACTGGCGTTCCGTGTCAAGCATCGGCGAGCCCTCCCCGCGATAGCAACTATTCGAAAAACCGACCTGGAAGCAAGCCCCCGCAACGCATTGCCAGGCCCACGATGCAGGTCTTGCCGATGGATCTAAGCCTGGCCTTCAGCGATGTTTCAGGCTGCATCTCTGCGCGCCTCCTCAAGCCTGAGCACAAGCGCACGGATGGCCTCATCCGACTTGCCGGAGATTCGGGCCGCATTCATGGCCTGGACCTCCCTGGCAGGCCAGCCGATAGCCCGCGCCCCAAGACTGACTTGTTTGGGCCAAAGCCCTTGCGCGATCAGTTGGTAAATGGTTGAACGGGAATAGCCGGTTTCGGCCAAGACAGTTGGAAGGCGAAGGATTGTACTGAACATGTGGGCACCTCTTTGGCTTTGGTGCCATAAGAGGGCATTGCGCTACGGGGGATCACCCAGCAATTGGGGGAGAGAGATTCCTATTAGGGCTCAAAATCCGCTCTGGTAGCGGGTCGAAGGACATTTTCAGTCGCTCGGGTTTCGCTCACCTATTGCGGTTTTCAATGTTTTTCGGGCCTCATAGAATTTCTTCTGAAGGGTTTTCTTCGACAAGCCGTAAGCATCGAACTTTTCGGTCAGCTCATCTTCAAGAATCCCCTTGCTCTTGTACTTAGGATGCCTGCTGAAGCCATGATCGCCTTCGATATAAGCCAACAGTGCTCCAATGATGTTCAGAAAACTCCCCTTGGATCTCTCGTCAACCTCTCCATTGTTGCCTTTGCTTCTCTCGGCCCTATTGAACAGGAAAGAGGGCTTTTCGTCAGGATGCTCTTTCAGCATCCATGCCTTCAGATCAGTGCGGCTAACACACCGAAGAGGATAATCAACATGCCCGGACCTTTCTGTTTCGGGCAGATAGCAGTCGGTAACCCCGACGTATGGGAGTTCGCCGTTTTCGGTCGCAGCGATAAGCCATCCGTACCTGATTCGTAGCTCAGGATGCTCTCTCTGCGGGTCAGTCTTCACGAATGGAGCACCTGGGAGCCACACTGAGACGCTCATTTGAGGTTCTTCGCCCGTTAGTCCAGCCCATCGAACTGCGGCCTGAGTCAAAGTGTAGAACCTCAGCGGCCCTCGCAGTGAGCCTTCACAATTGGGTTGCACATCGCTCATCGTGAACTTCCTTCCACTCATGCCTTCTCAACGAAATCCGCCCAGAATTGCAGCATTTCGCGGCGCTGATCAGCGTACTCAGCCCGGTTGTAGACTCCCCGCATTCCACCGATGGTGTGATTGAGCGCCTTCTCCACCACATCCGAAGGCCAACCGTTTTCATGCAGCAGGGTGGATGAGGTCCGGCGCAGGTCATGGATCGTGAAGCCCGCCATCCCGTAACCATGCAAGGCCCGTTCAAGCGCCATGTTAAGCGTCGTGGGAGCAAAGGGCTTGTTCAGGCTCCCGCAACCAGGCAGCACAAGCTCGCTGCTGTCTGCCAATCCCCGCAGCTCCTGGAACAACTCCAACGCCTGCCGAGACAGGTAGACGATGTGGGGCTTGCCGGTCTTGGACTGCTCGGCGGGAATGTGCCACTCCGCCGCCGCCAGATCCACATTGGCCCAATTGGCCAGCATCAGCTCGGATTTGCGCGTCATGGTCAATAGAAGCAGGCGCAAGGCAATCTGGAGTTGCCGGCGCATGGTGGACTCGCCAATGGCATTCAGGAAAGTGCGAATCTCGTCCCGCGACAAGGCCCGCTCACGCGACTTCTTTTTGAATACGTGTCGCATGGGTAAGGCGGTCACCGGATTCGCTTGCATCACACCACAGGTGATTGCGAAGTCGCACAATCGAAACAGCATGCCCCTCAGCTTGCCCGCTGTCGCATCGATTCCCTTGTCCTTGGCACGCCAAACTATAGCGCGCACATCCTCCGTGGAAATGGTACTCATAGGCCGCTCACCGATGAAGGGAAGGATATCCTTGTCGAAGTAGCGGCGGGGGACGCGCACGTTCTTGATGTCCTTCGCCAGCACCTCTCGCAGGAAGCGCTCGGTGAACTCTGCCACCGTGGCCGTCTCATCTGCGGCAACCTTGGCAAGCTGCTTCTGGCGGGCCGGCGACTCGCCCAGCAGCACCTTGTGGGCCGCCTCATCCCGCCAGGCCCGGGCCAGCTTGAGCGACAGCTCCGGGTACTTGCCCAGCGTCAATTTCTCCAGCCTGCCATCCAGCCGGTAGCGAAAGCGCCAGACAACCCCGCCCGTCGGAAATACTTCGACGTACAAGCCGCGCCCATCACTTACGGTGTAGGGCTTGGGCTTGGGCTTCATTGCCTTGAGTGCCGCGTCGGTTAGTGGCATGTCCGCCTCCTGTGCCCACAACTGGTTTGACCCTGGCTTGCCGTCTACTTGGTCACACACTTGGACACAAATCTAGCGGATGCTGCTGGAACTTCACGCACTTTTCAATACAAAAAATCCCCGCTCGAAAGCGGGGATTGAGTTTGTAATCGATGTTTCTGGACAGCTCTGGACGCCAGACGATTTTCCCACTATCAAGAATCAAGCCTGACGGGTCTTCTCCAGCAGTTCCTCCGCCAGGTCGCGGTTGAAGGCATCCGCGGGCCAGAGCTCCAGGGCCTTCTCCAGGTGCCAGCCGGCGTCCGAGCGGCGGCCTTCGGCCAGGAACAGGTTGCCCAGCTGGAAGTGGCTGTCGGCGTGGCCCGGGCTGATGCCCAGCGCCGACTGGAAGAACTTGACGGCCTCGCGGCGGTCCTGCTGGACCTTGGCCTGGACCAGCCCGCAGTAGTAGAGCGCCATGAAGTTGCGGTTGTCCTGCTGGTAGCTGGTGATGAAGCTCTTCAGGGCGGCTTCCCAGCGCTCGCTGGTGAATTCCAGCAGGCCCAGCTCGAAGTGCGCGGCGGGGAAGGTCTGCTGCAGCTCCAGCGCGCGCCGGATGGCCTTCTCCGCCTTGTCCTCGTGGTCGGCGGCCTTGAGGGCCACGCCGTAGCGGAACTGGAAGACCGGATTGTTGGGCTGCATGTCCACGGCGTTGCGGAACTCCTTGACCGCCAGCTCCTCCTCCTCGTTCTCCAGCAGCAGCTCGGCCAGCCGGAAGCGCACGCCCGGATCGGTGGGCAGCCGTTCCTCCAGATGCACGAGGCAGTCGATGGCGCGCTCGCGGTCGCCCGCGGCCAGCCAGGCCTGGGAGAGGTCGAAGAGCGCCTTGTGGTTCTTGGCGTCGCCCTTGACCACCACCTCCAGCTGCTCGGCGGCCTGGCTCCACTGCTTGGTGGCCAGATAGGCCTGACCCAGCAGCAGGCGGTCGTCCAGATCCTCCGGGTCGGCGGCCACGCTGGCTTCCAGCTCCTCCAGCGAGGCGGCCACCAGGGGCCGGTTTTGCTGCAGGTAGGCCAGGCGCTGCTGGGCCTCGGGGAAGTCCGGCCGCAGCTCCAGCGCCTTCTGCAGGCAGGCCTCGGCCTCGGCGTGGCGCTCCAGGTCGGTGAGGGTCAGGGCCAGGTAGTACTGGGTCACCGGGTTGTCGGGAGCCAGCTGCTCCAGCCGGTGCAGGACCTCCAGTCCCTCCTCGAAGCGCCGGCCGCGGTTGAGGACCCCGGCCAGCCGGAAGAGCGGCGTGCCGTCCGTGGGCGCCGCCTGGCTCCAGCGCTCGTAGGCCGCCACGGCCTCGTCGTCCCGGTGCAGCAGGTCGAGGATCTGGGCCAGGCTGCCGGAGGCCTCGCGCAGCGCGGTCTCCAGCAGGGTGCCGCCGCTGCCGTCCTGCCGGCGCGCGTCCAGTACGTCCATGGAACGCCGGTAGAAGCCGCAGGCCACCTCCAGCAGACCCTTCTGCTGGGCGGCCACGCCGGAGAGCTGGTTGACCTGGGCCTCGTCCAGGCGCGGGTCCGTGCCCACGCGCTCGCGCAGCACGGCCAGGTGGTCGAAGGCCTCCTCGGGCTCGCGCAGCATGAGGTTCAGCTGGGCCAGGCGCAGCAGGATGGGCGAATCCGGCGTCTCGGAACCCGCGATGCCCTTGCGCAGCGAGGCCCGGGCGGCCTGGATCCGGCCCGCGTCCTGGCCCGCCAGGTAGGAGAGCACCAGACCATGGTTGACCAGCGTGGGGGGATCCTCGGGGTTGCGGGCCAGCAGCGACTCCAGCAGCGGCAGGGCCTCCTCGAAGCGCCGGGCCGCCAGCAGGCCCTGAACCAGCTGGGTCTGCAGTTCGGGATCGTCGGGCTTGTCGGCCAGCTGCGCCTGCAGCGCGGCCACGTCGACGGTCGGCGCGGCGGCGGCGTCGGGCTGCGCGCCCAGGCGGCCCAGCAGTCCCAGCGCGGGCTGGAAGCCGGGCTGGATCTCCAGCGCCAACTCGGCCAGGGCGCGGGCCTCCTTCAGGCCGGGTTCGCGCTCCTCCTCCGGCAGCTCCAGAGCGCGTTCGAGGAAGATCAGCGCCTTCTGGTACACCAGCACGGGGTCGCGGGGCGCCAGTTCCATGCCCTTGGCGATGAGCTCCAGGGCGCGGTCCCAATCGCGCTCGTGCTGGGCGATCAGGCCCGCCAGGCGGGAGAGGGCGCCGGGTTGGCGCGGCTGCACGGCCAGGGTGCGCTCCAGCAGCTCGCGGGCGCGCGTCGGATCGCCGGCCTGCTCGCGGATCTGGGCCAGGTTGAAGAGCAGGCCCGCGTCCTCCGGACTCTCGGCCAGGGCGGCCTCCAGCCGCGCGGTGGCCTGGTCGAACTCGCCGCGGCGGGAGTGCAGCAGGGCCCGCAGGTTCAGCACGTCGCGCAGGCCGGGCTGGCCGGCCAGCACGCCGTCCAGCAGGGCCTCGGCCTCCGCCAGGGCGCCTTCATGGCCCGGCAGCTGGCTGAGGTTCTGCAGGAAGAGCGCGAACTGGAAACAGCCCTGGGGATCGTCCGGGCGCGTCTCCAAGCCCAGGCGGTAGCACTCCTCGGCCTGCTTGAGCTTGGCCTCGGCCTGCTGCCGGTCGCGCGGGGCCAGCAGGTCGTACTGGGCCTGCAGGGCGCCGGCCAGCATGAAGTACAGCGGGCCGCGGGTCTCCTTGGCCGCCGTCTCGATGGACTTGCGGATGGCCTGTTCCGCCTCTTCCGGGCGCCGCTCCTGGAGCAGGGTCTGCCCCAGGTGGAACCAGGCTTCGGACATGCCGGGTTGCAGGCTGAGGGCCCGGCGGAAGTGCTCTTCGGCGTTGGTCCACTCCCGGCGGCCCATCAGGGCCACGCCCAGGAAGTAGATCACCTGCGGGTTGTTGGGCACGAAGTCCAGGCTCTTGCGGTAGCCGGCGACGATCTTGTGGAGGTCCGGATTGGGACTCATGTGCAGGCGACGAGTCTCATCAAACCACTTCTGGGCGCGTTCCTGATCGGTCATTCCACTCACGGCCGGAATCCTCCTGCTATCACGATGCCTGGTATTGTTCGCTTGCGCCGACCCGCCTGGCGGGCATGAAAAAGCCGCGCACCGCGCGGCGACCGCTGATCAATATAGAGAAAGGCCTCAGTTGAGCTTTGCCGGGCCGGGCGGGTCCAGGCGGACCGGCGCGGCCCCGGGCGCTCAGCTGCGGGTGTCGACGAAGCGCGGGGGCCGGGGCTCCGACTTGCCCAGCTCCTCGCCGTAGCCCTTCAGGGCGTGGCGCGTGCGGTCCAGGTCGGCCATTTCCTTGCGCCGGCGCTCCAGGTCGTGCAGCACGCGCCGCTGCAGCTCCTCCTCGAGGATCTGCAGCCGCAGCGCCGCCTCGGCCTCGGGTCGCTCGAACTTGCCCCCGGCCTGCAGGCGGGGCAGCAGCAGCTCGCGGCGCTCCAGCAGCGTGGACAGCGTCCCGGGATCCAGTTCGGAGCCGTGGGGATGGGCCGTGAGGAACTCCCGCACCAGTCCGAGCCACTCCTCCAGGGCGGCCAGGCGGTCCGGGTCCACGGCGCTCACGCCAGCTCCTCCAGCAGGGCGGCGGCCGTCTCCTCCCAGCGCGACAACTGGTCCATCACGTCGTACTCCAGCAGGTCGGCCAGCAGGATCCAGTCCCGCCCCTCCTGGGCGACGATGATCTCGTCCAGCAGGCGGGGGATCTCGGCCTGGAAGCCCTCCACCAGGGCGCTGGAGGCCAGCTCCTGGTTGAGCAGCAGGCGCTGGATCTGCCCGATGCCGAGGAAGAGCAGGCGCAGGCCCTCCACCACGCGGATCAGCGCGTCGATGGCCTGGGCGTCCTCGCCCAGCCGGAAGCGGTCGGCGCAGGCGGACAGCTCCGTGCGCAGCAGGGGCAGCCACTCCAGGCTGACCTTGAGCGAGCCCGCCAGCAGCTGGCCGGGGGACTGGATCAGCAGGGCCAGCTCCTGCACGCCTGCGCGCTGGCCCCATTCGGAGCGGTCCGCGCCGGTGACGTCCGTGCCGTCCACCTGCACGCCCACCACCAGCTGGCCGGCGCGGAAGAACTCGGTGCCAAGGATTTCCAGCAGGTCGCCGGGCAGCCGTCCGGCATGGCGGGTCTCCAGATCCTCCCGCCGGGTTCCGTTCACCAGGATGTGCATTCCCGCTCCTTTTCCGCCGCCGGGCGGAGGCTGTGCCCAGGCCGTTCGCGGCCCAGGATCGTTCCCATGCAATCCAACAGGCTGCGCAGCCGGTGGGTGTAGAGGTGCTGCCCGCGGATGCGCGCCCGGGCCCGTTCCACCAATTGCCGGCGGGCCGGCTCGTCGCGCGCCAGCTCCAGGCCCAGTTCCAGCGCCTCGGCGGGCTCGTGGTAGACCAGCACCTCGCGGCCGGGCTCGAACAGCTCGTCCAGGTCCCGGCGCCAGTCCGTCAGCACGGCGCTGCCCGCCAGGGGTGCGTCGAAGAGCCGCTGGTTGACCGTGCCCGGCATCTGGCGGCTGGTGGTGTTGAGGCTGACCCGGACCGTGCTGTAGTGGTCTGCCAGCTCACGGTAATAATCCAGGGGCGGCGCGACCCGGCTCGCGGGCAGCAGGGCGCGCCAGCCCGCATCGCCGTGCAGGCAGAAATCCTGATCCAGGAAGCGGCGCGCCAGCCGCTGACGGTCGTCGCGGGTGGCCCGCAGCACCACCAGGCTGGCCAGCCGGCGCCGGGCCGCGGAATCGGCCCAGGCAGCTAAACCGGGATAGCCCCCGCCCTCCAGCCGGCCGCGCAGTTCGTCGTCGGGCAGCGCGGCGCTGGAGAAGTCCACGGCCTGCTCCAGCAGGGAATCCAGCTCCCCCTCCAGGCGGGCCGGACAGTCCAGGCGCTCGCGCCACTTGCGCAGGGCGCTCTGGTTGCTCCCGCAGACCAGGCTGAAGTCCCGGCGCGGCGTACCCGCCCGGGCGAAACCTGGACTGCCGGCCAGCGGCAGGTGCCAAGCCCGCGCGCGCCCAAGCTGCGCCAGACGCGGCAACCAGGCCCGCTCCCAGCAGAACAGGAAGCTCTCCTCGCCCAGCGCGCAGGGGGCGTCCTCGAGGATGTACTCCGGGCTGTCCACGTACCAGACCGCCAGCGGCACGTCCAGGCTGGCCAGCAGGTCCTGGATGCGGCCTTCGCGGTCCAGGCCCAGGTGGTTGACCGTGAGCAGCAGGTCTGGCCGGTGGGCCAGCACGGCCTGCAGCAGGCGGTCGGCGTAGTCCACGTCGGCCTCCGTGCCCGGACGCGCGCCGGGCGGGGCCGCGGCCCGGCCCTGGCGCAGCGGCACCAGCACCACGCGCGTGCCCAGCTCCTCCAGGGCCTCGCGGATCTCCCGCAACAGGAAGTAGCCCGAGTCGGGCATGAGCACGGTGCGGGGCGGCCAGCTGCGGGCGGCGCGGCCGCTGTCCGCCCCCACCCGCGACGGCAGCCGGCCCGGCGGCAGGAACTGGCCGAGGCCCGTCAGCCAGTCCGGAAAGAAGCGTCCGTAGGCCGGGTTGTGGACCACCAACAGGTCCGGCCAACCCAGGGCCAGCTGGCGCCGGGTGACCTCGGCCACCAGCTCGGGCGCCGAGCCGCGCAGGACCTGGGCGCCACAATCCCCGGCCAGGCCCGCCGGACTCTCCGGCGGCTCCAGCAGCAGCACGCCCGCCAGGGGCCCGGCCGCCGGGACACGGGCCAGCCAGCCCAGTCCGCCGCCCGCCGCCACCACCAGGCAGCGGCCGTCCGCCGCCAGCCGCTCCAGCTGGCCCTGGGCCTCGCGGCGGGGATCCACGGCGCTGTGCACCCAGCACTCGCCCGCCGGGCCCACGAGGCGCAGGCTGGGCTCGCCGGAGCGGGCCGGGGCTGCCACGAAGGCCGGCGGATTCATGCGGCGGCCTCCCGGTTGCGGGATTCCAGCACAGCCTGTGTCTCACAGACCAGTGCCGCCAACCGGCGGCCACGCTCCAACAGGCGCCCGTAGGTCTCCTCGGTGGCCCGCCCCAGGTCGTCCAGGGACTGCCAGGCGTCCAACTGCTCCTTCTCGAAGCGGAACAGCACGCCCAGCGGACGCAGCAGCGGGCGGCTGAGTTCGTGGGTGAAGAGCTGGTCGTCCACCCGGGGCAGCGCGGCGACAATCTCCTCCAGCCGCTGGGTGCTGGGTGCCGGGCCGTCCAGCTCGCGGCGCGCGTCGCGGGCCAGCTCCAGCCCGCCGGCGGCCAGTTCCAGCAAGTGGTCCAGATCCTGCCGCAGCTCGGCCAGTTCCCGCGGGAAGCCGGCGGCCGGCAATTCCCAGTCGCGCAGCCACGGCTCCAGCTCGGCGGTAAAAGGGAGGGCGACGGGCGCGCCCGCGCCCAGCAATTCGGTCCACAATCGCCGGTAGCAGCGGGCCACCAGTTCGGCCACACCCGCCCGGCGCGTGCTCAGCAGGCGCAGGTCCTGCAGGCCCTGGGCGTCCCGGCGAGTCTCCCAGACCAGGGTCTCCGGGCCGTCGGCCCACTGCCTCGGCGGCGCGGGCGCCAGGCCCCGGGCGTGCAGCAGGCTCAAGGCGGCGTCGCGCACGGTGGTCGCGGGGATCCGCTCCCGGCACATGACGTGCGGGCACAGCACCTGGTGGCTGCAGGGCGCGCACTCCATGTCCACCTGGAGCACGAGACAGCCGGGCAGCCAGGGGCCGGTCTCCCAGGGCAGGGCGGTGGCGATGAACAGGCTGACGCTGGGCAGACCGGCAGCGGCGGCCACGTGCAGCGTGCCCGTGTCGTTGGTGATCAGCAGGTCGGCGCGGCCGCAGAGCGCGCCCAGCTCCGCCAGGCTGGTCTGCCCGGCCAGCACGCGCAGGGGCAACTGCGGCACCCGGGCGGCCAGCTCCAGGCCGAGCGCGCGCTCGGAGCCGGAGCCCACCACCAGGAAGGATGCACCGCAGGCGGCGTGCAGGGACTGCATCACCTCCGCCAGGCGCTCGGGCGGCCAGCGGCGGTTCTCCTTGCTGGCGCCGGGCTGGATCAGCACCAGGGGCCGGCACTCCAAGCCCGCCAGCAGCTCGCCCGCACGGGAATGGGCCGCCGGGCCCAGGTGCAGAGCCAGCCGCTCGCCCTCGTGCGGCCCCAGTCCGCCCGCCAGCCGGTACATGTCCACCAGGTTGAAGTGGTTGACCGCTCGATTGCCCGTGACACAAAAGAAGTAGCGCGCCCAGTCGTGCTCGACCTTGATGCGCCCGTCGGGGTGGATGGTGATGCCGCGGGTCTCGCCGCGGGAGAGGAAGTCCGCCAGCACGGCGCTGTCCCGGCTGTGGGTGACGTTGATGACCAGGTCCCAGCCGGCGCCGCGCAGTTCGCGCAGGCGCGCCAGAAACCAGGCGGACTTCTCGGCCAGGCCGCGCCCGGGTTCGAGCAGGAGGCCCACCGCCAGGTCCTGATCCAATTCAAGGCACTCGTCCACGCCGGGCAGCAGGCGCGCCGCCCCCGCGAAGGTCTTCAACGTAAGCAGGCCCAGCCAGGCCTGGGGATGGCGCGCGCGCAGCCCGAGGATCAGCGGCCCGGTCTGGATGATGTCGCCCATCCGGGTCAGGTTGAGCACCAGGATCCTATCCATGACGGACCTGCTCCAGCATCCGCTCCACGCCGCGGTCGCGGGCCCAGTCGCGCAGCTCCTGCATGTATAGCAGGGCGGCGCCGGTCTCGTCCAGCGGAGCCTGCCGACCGCGCAGCCAGTCCGCCACGGCGTCCAAGTCCCGCGGCAGCTCCGCCGGCAGGGCCTCGAGCCAGGCGGCCAGCTCGTGGTCCGCGCCCGGATCTTCCAGCGATTGGCGCCGGGCGGCGGCGGGGAAGATCTCGCCCTGGAGCAACAGCAGCTCCAGCAGTTCGGCCATCCGCCGCTGGTAGGTGTGGCGGGCCAGCACGGTGCGGCGGCCGGTCTCGGCGATGGCGCGGCGCTCCTCCTCGTGTTGGGAATAGTGCCGGATGAGTTGGCGCAACTCGGCGACGGATTCGTAACACAGCAGATCGCGGCCGGGCTCCAGCAGTCCCGGCAACAGGCTGCGCCGGTCCACCAATTGAAAGCCGCCGCAGGCCAGGATCTCGAAGGTGCGCGGGTTGACGAAGTCGCCCTGGGGGTGGATCCCCGCGTGGTAGCTGGAGGAGTGCAGGTTCAGGTTGATCCGGCTGTTGGAGAAGATCCGGCGGTTGAGCTCCGGCGTGGTGCGGCGGCCGCCGTCCTGCAGCAGGGGCCGCAGGGGTCCGTGGGCGCGCCAGTCCGAGCCCCAGATGCGCAGCGGCAGGTCCAGCAGCTCCAGAAACAGCCGCTCGCGGTTGAAGTAGCCGGCCCCGACGAAGCTCAGCTCCGGCGGAGCGCCCTCCAGCCAGGGTTCGGGGTGGCAGAGCGCGGGATCCGCGCAGGTGGGCAGGTAGGCCACGGGCGCTGAGGAGAGCGCGGCCAGTTCCTGGTGAAAGCGGCCCCGCTGGATCGTGAGAAAGAGGTCGAAGGCGCCGTGCAGGCCCTTCCAGTAATCCAGGGTCTCGAAGTCCTCCACGAACCAGAAGGCGCTGCGCACTCCCGCCTCGCGCAGGGCGGTGGCGCACTCAGGCGTGAAGGGGCTCTGGGCCAGGCCCAGCACGAGATCCGGCCGGAAGGCCCGCGCCTCCACCAGCAGCATGCGGCCCAGCATGCGCGTGAAGTCGCCGGCCAGCGCGCCCGAGCCAGGATGGCGGTCGGCGAAGTCGTGCAGGGACTGGCGGGCCGATGCCATGGCCGAGAAGTCCACGCTGCGCACCTCGTGCCCCAGTTCGCGCAGGGCGGCGGCGGCGCTGCGGGCCATGGGCAGCGAGCCGCCGTAGATGGGCTCCACCACCAGGATGCGCAAGCGCCACGCGGCGGAGCGCAGGTGGCCCAGCGCGACGCGGCGCACGGCGCAGGCCTCGGGAAAACTCCGCTTCCAGAACGGTGTCTCCAGCACAAGGTCGGCGGGCTCGGCCAGGCTGGCGCAAGCCTCCAGCTCGGCGAACTCCACCCGCGGATCCGCCAGCGCCTCCGGCCGGTCCCAGTGCTCCAGCGCGAAGCGCAGCAGCGCCAGTTCGTCCGTGTGCAGCCAGAGGGCCCGCACGCCACGCTGCAGCAGGGCCTCCACCTCCCAGCCCGTGCCGTGGCCGATGACGTGCACGCGGCGGTCGGCGCCGTCGGCCAGCACCGACTGGGCCCAGCGTTCGGCCTCCCGGCGGGGATCCACCGGTGAGACCAGGCTCTGCCCGTGGACCACGAGGCGGCGCCGGCCGCCCTGCTGCAGGCACTGCCCGCCCTCGTCGGGCCGGATGGCGGCCAGGGAATCCGCCAGCCAGGGCCAGCGGGCACGGACGATCTCCAGCGCGTTCATTCGTTCTCCTCCCGCGGCAGCCAGTCCGGGGCGTGAGACAGGCCCCGCACCTGCCGGCCCGCCCGACGCAACTCGCGCACCCATTCCCCCATTCGACGCCGGGCAAATCCAAAGTCCGGCCGCGGCGTGTCCGCCGGGCGCCGCACGCCAGCCACGTGACCCCGGCCATCCGCAGCCAGGTCCACGCCGCTCAGCAGCAGCGGACCGGCGCTCAGCCAGGCGGCCAGAGCCAGGGCCGGACCGGCCACCGTCCCGCAGCCGGCCCGCAGGGTTCCCGGTCGCCGCCCGTGCCACTCCTGCTCGAAGAGCCCGGGACCCTCGGGCAGGGCCAGCCACAGGGGACCGGGCCAGCCCCGCACCAGCGCGGGGCAGGTGCCGGGAAACACGGCCAGCGGCACATGGGACCAGGCGGCGCCCCGCGGCAAGTCCGCGCCCAGCAGCGGGCTGGGATCCGTGGCCACGGCGGCGTCGGGCAGCAGTCCCCGCCCTTCCAGCACCGGCAGCGCCGTGTTCACGGCCAGCAGCCGCACGCCTTCCGCCCGGCACTCCGCCAGGCGCTGCAGGTCGTCCCCCAGACTCGGTCCAGCCCCCAGGACCACCACCGGATCCGCCCCCCAGCCGCCGCGCTGCTCCGCCACGTCGGCGGCCTGCAGCAGACGGGCGTGATTCAGCCCGGCGTTCTCGCGCAGCAGCTCCTCCTGGGCACGGGCGCTGGCCCGGCGGCAGAGCAGATCCTCCACCAGTCCGGCGGCGCCGGGAGTCCCGGTCCGCCAGAGGTCCGCGCAGGCGGCGCGCACCAGCACGGGCCGTTCCGCGTGTTCGTTCTCCAGCAGCGCGGCCAGACCGGCGCAGAGCTCCCCATCGGACGGGGCCAGCAGCAGGCTGCAGCGGGAGTCAGCTGGCAGATCCCGGCCCAACCGGCGCCAGCGCTCCAGGGTGGTGGCCAGGGAGCGCAGGTCCGCCTCCACCACCAGGATCTGGCCGCTTCCGTCCCGCAGCAGCAGATCCAGTTCGTGCCCGGCGCCCAGCCCCAGCAGCAGCACGCTGGGCGAATCCAACAAATCAGCCACACGCAGCCGGGCCTCGCGCAGGGGCGCCCGGGCCGAGCAGCCCAGCCGGCCGTCGGGCAGCCGGAAACTCCAGTCCCCGTCGGGCGCGGCCTCCAGCGGATAGGCCGGCTGAGCGCCGCAACGCCGGGCGGCCTCGGACCAGGCGAGCTTCACGCCGACTCCCCCTGCCGAGAGTCGCCCTGCAGCCAGTGCCACTGACCGGCCAGGTCGCGAGGCGGATGGAACCACTCCCGATCGCGCCAGGCGGCGGGCGTCAGGCCGGCCTGGCGGGCCCAGTCCCGTCCGTGTGACAGCGCCAGATCCCGAGGCAGGGCCGCGGAGCCCAGCCCGCGCAATAGGAAGAGCTGGCGCTCGCGCTCGGCCGTCGACGCCGGATCCTCCACCCCCTGGGCCGGAACTAGCCGGACGCCGCCGGCATCCGCGCGGCAAATCCAGTGCGAGCATTCTTCGCCATTCAGGTCGGGGATCCCTCCCACGCCCACCAATGCCGCGCCCAGGCGGGCCACCTCGTCGGGACGGATGCGGCTGCGGCAGAAGTAGTCCGCGCAGCTGGGCTGCCCCTCCACGCAGGGCGCGCAGTCCGCCCGGATCTGCAGCACGTGCGCGCCATCCAGCCAGGGCGCCGTCTCACGGGCCGAGGCCGAGCCATGGTAGAGCCCGATGAGCGGCCGGCGCAGGTGGGCCGCCAGGTGCAGCACGCCCGTGTCCTGGGCCAGCACCAGGGCGGCGTCGTCCAGCAGATCCTGGAGTTCGTCCAGATCCAGGCTGCCGCTGACGTTGAGCACGCGGTCCGGCCGCTGGATCTGCCGCTCCAGCTCGGCGCAGTCCGTCTGCTCCAGCAGCCCGCCGGTGAGCAGCAATCGACGGTGGGGAATCCGCTCCAGCAGCTCCCGGGCCAACCGGGTCCAGAACTCCGCGGACAGGCGCCGCGCGGGACTCCCGCTGCCCGCGTGCATGACCAGATCGCCCGGACCGGGTTCGGCGGCGCGGGGGGCGGGGGTCGCCACGCCGGGCAAGCAGGCCAGCATGGCCTCTGCCAGCTGCAGGCGGTTCTCCCGCCGGTGTTCCACGGCCAGCCGCAGCCAGCTCGGGTAGGGGTCGCCGGGCACGCCCGCCCCCAGCTTCCGGCGGGCGGGCAGCAGGCGCGTCAGGGCCGTGGCCGCCGGATCCTCGTTCAGGCAGATCTGCAGATCCACGGGCGCGTCCAACCCCTCGTCTCCGCCCAGGGCGTCGCGCAGGCGATGCAGAAAGAGCGCGGGCCGCCGGGCCGCCCGGGCCAGACTCCAGGGTTCCACGATCCGCAAACGGTCGGCCTCCCGCCGCAGGCGCTGGCCCGGATCAAAGGCCAGCACCAGCTCCACCTCGCCCCGTTCGCGCAGCGCCCGGCAGAGCGGCAGGCTCTGCAGCAGGTCGCCCAGCCGGGCGAGCTGGATGATCCGGCAGCGTGTCACGGCTCCACCTGCAAACCCAGTTCCTGCTGCCGCCGCGCCAGTTCGCCGTGCTGGCGCTCCAGCTCCCGGGCCTGACGCGGGGTGGGGCGCAGGCCGGTGGCCCAGTTCTTCGCCGCCGCGAGGTTGCCCACGCGCAGTTCCAGCTCCAGCAGCGCGCGCCGCAACTCGCCGGTGCGGGCGGCGGGACCGGCGTCCTGCAGGGCGCGCGCGAGCAGCTCCCGGGCCTGTTCCACGCGCCCCAGCTGCAGCAGGTCCTCGGCCTGGCGGCGCAGCTCGGGCGCCCGCGCCGTCACGGGCGGCGGGAGGCGCTTCAGGCTGAGGCTGCCGGGGCTGCGCTGGGCGCGCCAACCCTCGGGGCCCAGCACCTCATCCTCGTCGTGCGGCAGCCGTCCGGCCCACTTCTCCTGAAGGACCAGCCAGCTGTGGCCCACCCGCTCGTTGCGCCCGGCGCTGCGGCCCTCGTGGTGCAACACCACGCCGTCGGGCTGGTAGACGCAGTCCAGCCCCAGCGCGCGCACGCGCAGGCAGAGATCCACGTCCTCGTAACAGTTGATGAAGTTCTCGTCCAGGCCGCCCAGCGCCTGCCAGGTCGCGCGCCGCAGGCCCAGGCAGGCGCCCGTGAGCGCCCAGAGGTTGCGGCGCTTCATCACTTCCGGCGCCTCCGCCGGGAAGCCGCGGAACACGTGCCAGGGCAGGTGGTCGGGGCCGAAGACCAGCCCCGCGTGCTGAATGGTCCGGTCCGGGTAGAGCAGGCGCAGGCCCACGGCGCCGGTGGCCGGGTTGGCCAACTCCTGGCGCAGGGCCGCGTCCCAACCCGGCAGGACTTCCGTGTCGTTGTTGAGCAGGACCAGCCACTCGCCCCGCGCCACGGCGGCCGCCTGGTTGGTGGCCCGGGCGAAACCCAGGTTGCGCTCGTTGCGCAGGTGGACGTGCGGCGTCACGGCCAGAAACTCCGCCGTGCCGTCGCTGGAGGCGTTGTCCACGACGATGATCTCCAGCGGTCCGCCGCTGTGGCGCTCCAGGGCCGTGAGACAAGCCCGGGTCAGCTCGAGCTGGTTGAAGACGGGGATCAGCACGGAGAGCAGGCCGGGCGTGCCCGGACCCTGGGGAATGGGCGGGGCGCCGAACCAGCCCGCGTCCGAGTGCAGACGGAACAGGGTCTCCAGCAGACGGTCCTGCTCGCGGTCCAGTTGGCCGGCCAGGTCGCCGGCGCGCTCCGCCCCCGGCAGGATGCGCAGGGGCGCGAGGTCCAGCTTGGCCAGTTCGCCCAGTGCCGCCTCCAGCTGGCGCATGGAGAGGCGGTCGGGGGGATCCGTGGGCGGCTGGCCGCAGATGGCCGCGTATTCGCGCGGCCGCCGGGCCTGGAAGACGCGGGCGCAGGCCCCGGCCTTGCGCTGGCGGCGGGCGAACCCGGCGTAATCCGTGGGGTGGTCGTGCCGGAGCCGCTGCGCGGCGTCGTGGACCAGGATCAGCCCGCGCTCCATGGCCCGCACGCCGAACTCCACGTCCTCCCAGGCCGCGTGGGGGAAGTCCTCGGCGAACTCGAGGCCGCTGGCCAGCAGAAAGGCGGGAGTCAGGGCCACGGCGCAGGTGTAGAAAAACTGCGCGGGCAGCCAGGCCCGGGCGGGCAGGGACTGGAACCCGAACTGCATGCCGTTGCGCTCCACCAGGCGCATCACGCGTGTGACACCGCGGCTGTCGTCCCACTCCACGCGCCCCAGGATGGCCACGCGCGGATCGGACCAGGCCACGTGTTCGGCGGCCAGGCGGGCCAGGTAGCCCGGTTCGGGCCGCATGTCATCGCCCGTGATCAGGATGCGGTCCACGGCCGCCCCGCTGTGGAGCAACTGCCGCAGCCCGGCGTTGCGTGCTTTGGCCGGTCCGCCGTTGACCTCCAGCCGCAGAATTTCGAGCTGGGCCCGCGACCCGGATTCCGCGGCCTCCGCCTGCAAGGCCTGGATGACGGGCTCCAGCGGCGGGGTGCTGCCGTCGTCCACCACCAGGATGCGCAGCAGCGCGGCGGGATCCTCCTGCGCCAGCCAGGCCCGCAGGCAGCTCCGCAGCGAGTCGGGCCGCTGGTGGGCCGGGATCAGCACGGCCAGCCGGACGGGATCCGCCACCAGCCGGCTGCCGAAGTGGAAGGGCAGGGGACAGAGCTGCGGCTGCTCGAGCAATTCGCGCAGGCTGCAAGGCCGGGCCACCGCGCCGACCAGGTAGTCCACCAGGCGGGCCAGCAGCGCGTCCGCCCGCAGGGTAGCGGCCGTGACCGGAGCGGCCACCCGCTGGGGCCGGCCGTACTCCACCTCGTCCACCCAGGGAAAGGGCGTGGGGCCATCCAGGAAGAGGCGCCCGGCGTGGGCGCGGGCCCGCTGGCCCCAGTCCGCGGGACACGGGGCGCCCAGGGCCTGGTCCAGCCGGCGCGTCAGGTCCGGCGCGTCGGCCGCGTCCAGCGTGAAGCCCCGGCCGGCGTAGTGCACGCGCCCGCAGGTGATCACGGGCTTGCCCAAGCCGGCCATCTCCAGCCCGGCGGAGGTCACGTAGACCAGGCCCGCCGTGGCCGCGGCCATCAACTCGTAGCTCGACTCCGGATCGTCCGCACCCACCACGCGCAGGTTGGGGGGCGGCGCCTGCTCCGCCAGCCAGTCCTCCGTCCGGTCCAGGGTTGGATCGAACTGCAGGCGGGCCTCGCCGGGATGGACGCGCAGCACGAAGTCCGTCTCCGGCCGGCGGCGCGCCTCGTCCAGCACGGCGCCCAGCCAGTTCAGGTAGCCGCCGAAGCCGTCGCCCCGGGAGCAGACGGCGGAATCCCAGCAGACATTGGTGAGCACCAGCACCAGCGGCCGCTCGCGCTGCGCGGCGGCGCCGGACTCCGCGCCCGTGCCGAAGCGCGTGGAGGCGTCGCGGTTGAGCGCCCGGCCCTGCAGGTAACGCCCGGCCAGCGGATCCGGCTCCGCGTGGAAGGGCACGGACTCGTCCAGCTCCAGGTAGCAGGCGGGCTGACCGTCGGAGAACGCGAAGGTGTTGCGGGCATGGCCGCGCTCGTAGTTCACCACGCGCAGGCCGGCGCTCCGCGCCAGCTCCGCGATCACGCGCTCCGAGAGGAAGAGCCCGTTGAGCAGGAGCAGCATGTCGATGCGCTCGCGGCGCAGCAGCTCCGGCAGCAGGGCGTCCAGGCGCAGGGCCTGGGCCGCGTGCTCGCGCAGCACGTCCAGCGGAATCCGGCTCTCCAACTCGCGGCCGGAGCGGGCCCAGCGGCGCAGGGAGGGTCCCGCCAGCTCGCGCAGGGTGTGTCCGGCCACCGGCAGTTCCAGCAGCTGCCGGTGATCCAGGCTGGCCAGCAGGCGGTCGAGTTCGCGCTGCAGAGTCTCGTCGGAGGGAACCGGCAGCTCCGGGAATCCCGCCCGCTGGTGGACCCCGCCCTGGCGCGTGTGACAACCCGCGCAGAAGGCCGCGTGGCTGCCGGCGACCTCGCGCACGGCGCGGTCCACGCACTCGCAGGCACTCATCCCCGCGCGCGAGCAGCCCAGGAACAGCACCTCGTGGCCGGCGGCGCGCAGCGCCTCGCCCAGGAAGTGCTCCACCTCGTGGTGGTAGGGCCAGGCCTTGAGCCCGGGGATCAGGATTCTCATGACGCCGCCTCCACCGGCAGCGGGGCCGCCAGGTGGGAGGCCAGGGCGTCCAGCACGGCCGCGCGGCCGGCTGCGTCCAGCTGGGACGAGGAAGGCAGGGCCAGGCAGTTCTCGTAGGACTGGCGGGCCGTGCGGCATTCCATCCGCGCATAGGCCGAGTAGAGCGGCCAGCAGTCGAAGGGCCGGAACACCCGGCGGACCTGCACGCCCCGGGCGGCCAGATCCGCCACCAGCCCCTCCATTTCACGGCGGCCAAGGCCCTGCGCGATATTCAGCCACCAGCTGGGGTCGTCCCCCGCCTGCCCCTCCAGCAGGCCCAGACCCAGCGAGGCCAGACCCGCGCGATAGGCCTCGTGCTGCGCGCGGCGGCCGGCCAGCAACTCGTCCAGGCGTTCCAGCTGGGCCAGACCCAGCGCGGCCTGCAGGCTGCTGAGCCGGAAGTTGAAGCCGTAGTCGTCCGGGTCCGGCTGACCGGGACGGCGCGCCTGGTTGGCCCAGTAGGCTGCCCGGGCCGTCACGCCCTCGTCCGCCGAGAGCACCATGCCGCCGCCGCCGGCCGTGATGGTCTTGTTCCCGTTGAAGGAGAGGATCGAGGCGTGTCCGAAGGTCCCCGTCAGTCGTCCGCGCGCCCTGGCCCCCAGGGCCTCGGCGTTGTCCTCGAGCAGCGTCAGCCCAAACTCGAGGGCGAGCTGGGCGAGGTCATGGATGCGGCAGGGCAGGCCGTAAAGATGCACGGGGAGCAGTCCAAAGACCCGCCGGCCGCTGCGGCGCTCGAACACGGCGCCCTGCCGGCGCAGGGTCTCGCGCTCCAGCCAGTTCTTGACGGCCTCGGGACTCAGGCCCAGCGAGTCCTCCTCCACGTCCAGGATGACGGGCTCGGCGCCCAGGTGGATGATCGGGTTCACGGTGGCCGCGAAACTGAGGGCGGGCACGATCACCAGCTCGCCGGGGCGCAGGCCAAGTGCGATGAGCGCCAGCTGGAGGGCCGCCGTACCGCTGGAGCAGGCTGCCGCGTGCATGTGCGGCCCGTGCAGGGCGGCCACGGCGGACTCAAAGCGTCCCGTCCACGGACCCTCCGCGGACACCCATCCCTCGGCCAGACACTCCTGGACCCGGGCGGCCTCGCGGGGTCCCAGGCTGGGTTCGCTGAGCGGAATCATGTCAGGCACTCCTCGACGGTTTCGCGCGTTTCCCGCGACAGGTGCCCCAGCCAGCCCCCGCCGCCGTCCGTTCCGAGCCGCTGGGCCAGCCGGTTGGCCCGCTCGTAGTCGGCCATCCGGCCGATGTCCAGCCAGAACTCGCGCAGCGGATAACTGCGCACCCGGCGCCGCTCGCCGATACCCCAGCGAATCAGGTCGGTCATGTCAAAGGACTCGTCGGCGGGCACCAGAGCGCGCAGGCGCGGCCCCACCACGTAGATGCCCGCGTTCACCAGCAGGCTGCGGCGCGGCTTCTCCTCGATGGCCTGGACCCACTCGCCCTCCACCCGCACCACGCCGTACTCCACCTGCTCCACCATCTCGCGCACGGCCACGGTCATGTCCGCACCGCTGGCCACATGGCTCTCCAGCAGGACCGAGAAATCCACGGTGGTGAGGATATCCCCGTTCATGACCAGCAATTCGCCGCCGACGTCCTCCGGCAGCCGGGCCAGCGCACCCGCGGTGCCCTGGGGAGTCTCCTCGCGCAGGTAGCGGATGGAGGCCCCGAACTGGCGCCCGTCCTGCAGCTGGTCCTCGATCATCTGTGAGTGGTAGCCCGTGGAGACCAGCACCTGGCTGAAGCCGCACTCCACCAGACGCTCGATGACGTGCTCCAGGATGGGCCGGCCGGCCACGGGCAGCAGGGGCTTGGGGCGGGAGAGCGTGAGCGGGCGCAGTCGCGTGCCCTGCCCGCCCGCCATGATCAGGGCCGGACGCCCGCTGACCGGCGCCTCCAGCAGCTCGGCGGCCAGGGCCAGCCAGAGCAGGCGGTTGTCCGCGTCGACGATGGGGATCTGCGAGATGGAGCGGGCGCGCATCAGGTGCCGGAGCTGGTTGCGGCTGAAGTCCGGCGTGGCCGTGACGGGACGGCGCTGCATGGCTTCGCCCACCGGCGTCTGGCGCAGGTCCGTTCCCCGCAGCACCTGGCGGCGGATGTCGCCGTCGGTGAGCATGCCCAGCAGCCGCTGGCGCGCGTCGATGACGCAGACCGCGCCGCAGCGGTTGCGGTCGATGCGGGCCACGGCCTCCTGCAGCGGCAGGGCGATCTCCACCACCTGGTCGGGGTGGAACACGCGGCTGGGCGGCTTCACGCGGGACTCCGAGCCAGGATGTGGCGCTTGGGCAGCAGGCTGCGGCACTCCAGCCCGGCCAGGTCGCCCACCACGCGCTCGGCGGCGTGCCCGTCGCCGAAGGGGCAGGCCAGCCCGCGCACTTGCGCGCGGTAGTCCGCGTCGTCCAGCGCCCGGTGGATGGCCGCCTGCAGGCCCTCGGCCTCCGCCTCCACGAACTGGACGTTGCCCGCGTGGCTGCGCCCGCGCTGCCGGGCTCCCACGTTCACGGCGGGAATGCCCAGGAAGGGCGTCTCCAGCAGTCCGGCGGACGAGTTGCCGAGCATCAGGTTGCAGCGCTTGAGCAGCGCCACCCAGGCCTCCTGCTCCAGATTGCGGACCCGGATCACCTGGTCCGCCTCCTCCCAGACCCGCAGCGGCCCGGAGGAGCCGGGATCGCTGTTGGGAGTGTTGACCACCACCTGGGCGTCCACCCGGCGGCAGACCGCGAGGATCAGCTCCAGCTCCGCGGCCGCGGCCTGGGGATTGGGCCCCACGGGATGCTGGCAGACCAGGATCAGCGGCCGGGCGGGCACGATGCCGAAACTCTCCAGCAGACGCTCCGCCGGCCAGGCGGGCAGCCGCCGAATGCGGTCCAGGGCGGGATTGCCGCAGACGTGGATCCGGCCCGGATCCTCACCCAGCCGCAACAGCACGTCCCGGCTGCCCTCCGAGGCGACGAAATGCAGATGGGCGAGTTTGCTGACGGCGTGTCTCACGCTGTCGTCCACGGTGGCGTGCCCCAGGTCGCCGCCGAAGATGTGGGCCACCGGAATCCAGCTGTAGGAAGCCGCGGTGGCCGCCAGCAGCGCGTCCTCGCGGTCCCCCAGCACGAGCACCAGATCCGGGCGCTCCTCCGCCAGATCCTGGGCCAGCGCGATGAGCTCCAGGCCCATGCTCTTCAACCGGGCCTCCGGGCTGTCCCAATCGATGAGCGTGGGCCGCAGCAGCGTGCGGCTGAACCCGTGGATGCGCGCGCCCGTGCCGCCCCAGGCCTTGGCCAGATGCGCACAGGTCACCACCAGCGTCAGCTCCAGGCCCGGATGCGCCTCGATCTGCCGCAGCACGGGCTCCAGCAGATCGTAGTCCGAGCGGCTACCGGTCACGGCCAGCACTTTCATGTCGCCTCCAGCCAGTCCAGGGGATGCAGCAGGCGGCCCGCCTCCAGGTCCCGGGCGGCCCGGCGTCCGACGAAGTGCGGCAGCCACCACGGCGGCAGGCCGTCGGCGGGCCGCAGACAGCGCACGTCCTCCCGCGTCAGGATCTCGCCCGCCGCCAGGGGGCGCGCCAGCAGCAGCGACTTGCGCGCGGCCCGGCGCACATCCTCCTCGCAGGGCATGGTGCGCTTGATCCCGTCGCCCAGCAGCGCGCGCACGGCCGCCAGTTCGGCCAGCCAGTCCCGCAGGCCCCGCTCGTCGCTGGAGCAGGCGTGGTCGGGACCGGGGGCGGAGCGATCCAGCGTGACGTGCCGCTCGAGGATCTCGGCGCCCAGGGCGACGGCCAGAGGCGCGGCGCGCGTGCCCGTGGTGTGGTCGCTGAAACCGATGACGCAGCCGAGTTCGCGCAAGTGCGGCAACACGGCCAGGTTGCAGGAATCCTCCGGCGCCGGATAGGCGGAGACGCAGTGCAGCAGGGCCAGCCGCTCGTGGGCGCCGTCAAACCAGCGGACCACGCGGGCGGCCTCCGCCAGGCTGCACATCCCGGTGGAGACCAGCACGGGCCGGCCGCAGTCCCGCGCCGCTTCGAGCAGGGGCTGGTTGTCCGCGTCGCCGGAGCCCAGCTTGACGAAGTCGGGTTCCAGGCCGATGATCTCCTGCAGGGAGATCTCGTCGAAGGGTGTGACACCGAAGGCCAGACCGCTCCGGCGGGCCAGTCGGGCACAGGCCTCCAGTGAGTCCAGGTCGATCTCCAGGCCCTTGAGCAGGGCGAACTGCCCGCCCGGATCCGCTCCCAGATTGCGGGCCTGGTAGGCGGCCAGCGGCGTGTTGCGGCGCACCAAACGCTCCGCCCGGAAGGCCTGGAACTTGACAGCCTGCACGCCGCAGCGGGCGGCCACCTCCACCAACTCCAGGGCCTCGTCCAGCCGGCCGTTGTGATTCACGCCGATCTCGGCGATCACCCAGGGGCGGCCGGCACCCAGCAGTCCGCGCACGTCGCTCATGCCGCCTCCGACGCGGGGTTGCGGCCGTTGGCCACGCCCATGGCCTGCAGCCAGTCCAGGGGCGTGTCGATGTCCACGGACTCCCAGTCCTCCATCAGCAGCGCCAGGGGCTCGGCGGGCAGCAGGCAGCCGTCCGCCCGGAAGCGCTCCACGCGCGTGAGGTAGATGGCGCCGTTGAGCCGCCACGCGGGCGCGGGTTCCGGACAGCTCCAGGCCCGGGCCCGGCCGTCCCGCAGCTCGCGGCACCACTCCAGTGGCTTGCCCACGGGGCCCAGCGAGACCACGTCGCCGCCCCGCTCTTCGGCCAGCCCGCAGGCCTCGCGGATCCGCTCCGCGCCGCGGAAGGGCGAGGTGGGCTGCAGCAGCATGACCCAGTCCGGCAGCTCCAGTCCGGCGGAGGGCAGCCACTCCAGGTAGTGCGCCAGCACGTCGGCGCTGCGGCTGACGTCGGTGGCCAGGCGGGCCGGACGCAGGGGGAAGGGATCCAGGCCCAGCTCCAGCCCGCGCTCCCGCAGGGCGGGGTCGTCGGTGGAGAGCGTGATCCGCCGAAAAATCCCGGCCGCCCGGGCCGCCAGCAGCGTCCAGTCCAGCAGGGGCCGGCCGCCCAGCGGCAGCAGGTGTTTGCCCGGCAGGCGCCGGGAGCCCGCCCGCGCGGGGATCAGCGCGTCAACCCGCATGCGCGACTCCTTCCAGAGCGGCCAGGCGTTCCTCGAGCCGGCCCACCCGCCGTCGCAGCGATTCCAGTTCGGCCAGGGTCCCGTTGCCGAAGCGGTCGGAGAGGTGGAACTCCTGCTGCGGGACCCGTTCGCCCTCGGGGGTCCAGAGCTCGCCCAGCCAGAGCGCGCCGTCGCCGGTCTTCACCAGCAGGCCGCGCACGGGGTCCCGGCCGATCACCGCGCCGGGCACGCCGGCGACACCCGCCGGAAAGTCAGGGCAGGCCGCCGCACGCCGCACGCGCAGCTCGCGCTCTCCCAGCCGCGTGGCGGCCAGGCAGTTGGGCGGCGCCAGGGCACGAATCAGCCTCAGCAGGTCGGCGGAGTCCCGATTCCAGTCCAGCCACTCGTCGCCGGCCCGGCGGCGGGGATAGTAGACCGGCTGCGCGGCCGCATCCCCGGGGAGCGCGCGCTCCCCCGCCAGGGCGGCCAGCGCCTGGTCCAGCACGGCGGGCACGGCAGCGCAGACCCGCTCCAGAGCCTGGCCGTACTCGTCATCCTCCCCCAGCGCGACGTGTGACACGCCCAGCACGGGACCGCGATCGATGCCGCGGGTCACGCGCATCACCGTCAACTCCAGCTCGCGGACCCCTTCCAGCAGCTGCCAGCAGAGCACGGCGCGGCCCCGCTGGCGGTCCGGATGGCCGGCGTGCAGGTTGAGCACGGGCGGGTGGGGTGGGCTGAGCAGCGGGCGCTGGAAGATCTGGTCGTAGGAGACGGAGAGGAGCAGGTCGGGAGCCAGGGAGCGGATCCACTCCCGTGCGTCGGGGGCATTCACGTCGGCCAGCCGGACCAGCGGAAGACCGGCCTCCCGGGCGGCCCGGGCCAGGCTGTCATCCGTCGGGCAGCTCCGCTCCACCACGGCCGGCAGCACGTGGCGGACGGCCAGATGGCGCAGCGCGGCCGCCGCCCAGAGACCGTCGCCCAGCAGCAGAAGCCGCCGGCGTGGGTCGTCCGCTGGAGACATGCTCAGCTCTGCGGTTCGCGCCGCCGCCGCGCCGAGGGCCGCCGCTCACGGATCAGGCGCTTGTAGTATTCCGGGTCCAGCCGGATGGAGGGGCGATTGGTGATGATGTCCCAATCGGACTCCTCCATGTCCGCCGTGATTTCGTCCAGGTGTTGCAGCACGGAGTCAATGTCCACTCCCACCCAGAACTCCACGTCGGGCGTGGCCTGGAGGTCCCAGTTCTGCGTCTCCGCAGCCCGGTTGAAGACCTCCTCGTAGCGCTCGATGGCGTACACGCGGGCCCGCGGGTCCTTGCGCTCGCGAATGGCGGTCACCTGGTAGCCCAGGCCGACCCCCAACACGAAGAGCGCTTTCTTGCCCCGCAGCCGCTCGCTTTCCTGCAGCTCGGCCATGGCCGCCTTCCTTTCGACTTGTGTCGCAGACTCCGTTGGCAAGAGCAGTGCCAAGAGCTGGGAAGGGCGCAAACTCCTGAGTTTCAGGAGCTTCCAACTTCAGGAGTTGTGAAGGGGGCGGATCTGCTTGGGGTTGAGGGGGATCAGGCTGCCGGGGGCGGGAAATCCTTGCCCAGGGCCACGCCGGCCGAGAGCTCGATTGGCGGGGGCCGGGTAGGACCACAATCGGCCCGCATCAGATGTATCTGGGCAGGGCCTCCAGGCGCGGAGCCACCCGCAGAGCGTCCGGCAGCTGGCTGCCCGCGGCGGCGGGGTCCTTCAGGCCGTTGCCCGTGATCAGCAGGGCCACGCGCTCATGGGTGTCCACCAGGCCCAGCTCCAGGGCCTTGCGCAGCCCGGCCAGGGCCGCGGCGCCGGCGGGCTCGGCGAAGATGCCCGTCGCAGCGCCCAACAGGGCGATGGCGGAGCGCAGCTCCTCGTCGCTCACCCGCACGCAGCCGCCCCGGGTGGCCGCCAGCACCTGCAGCGCGTGCTGCGCGTTGCGCGGCGCCTCCACGTTGAGGCTGTCGGCCACGCTGTCGGCCCGCGGCACCCGGGCGGCGGCGGCGTCGCAGGCCTCCCATCCCCGGGCCAGGGCGTCGGACGAACCCGCCTGGACCGCGTAGAGGCGCGGCGCCTCGCCCAACAGTCCCGCCTGCTGCAGGTCGGCGATCCCTTTGCCAAGGCCGCCCAAGATCACGCCGTCCCCCGTGCCCACGAAGATCGCGTCCAACGCGTGGCCAGGCGCCTGGGCGAGCATCTCCAGCAGGGCCGTCTTCTTGCCCTCGATGGTGTAGGGGTTGAGCGCCGTGTTGCGGTTGTACCAGCCGCGCGCCAGGCAGGCCGCGCTGGAGAGTTCGAAGGCCTGGTCGTAGCTGCCCTCCACGGCCAGCAGCGTGGCGCCGCAGGCACGGATGTGCAGCAGCTTGGCGGCCGGCGCCGTCACCGGCACGAAGACCACGGCCTGCAGGCCGAAGGCCGCCGCGCAGCAGGCCAGGGCCGTGGCCGCGTTGCCCGTGGAGGCCGTGGCCACGGTCTCCAGCTCGAACTGGAGCGCCTTGGCGCACACCAGCCAGGAGGCGCGGTCCTTGGTGGATCCGCTGGGATTGCGCGTGTCGTCCTTCAGCCAGAGGTGCGGGATGCCCAGCCGCGCCCCCAGAGCCGCGCCGTGGAGCAGGGGTGTGTCACCGACAGGGAAGCGCGGCAGCTCCAGCCCGTCGGGCAGCGGCAGCCAGCCGCGCCACTCGCCGTGCGCCTGGGGCCAGTAGTCCGGGAGCTCCGCGTGCCGCACCAGCAGCACGCCCCGGGTGTGGCCGCCGGCCTCCTGCCGCGCGGCGCAGGCGGGACAGACCAGCAGGGCGGGATCCTCGGGATAGCGGGATCCGCACTCCACGCAGCCGAGCTCCACGTGTGACATGGTTCCTCCAAAAACAGCCTTCCCCCGCCGGGCGACGGGGGAAGGTGGAAAATCCGGGCGGCTGACGCCGGGGCTACATGACCATCGCCATCAGCGCCTTCTGCACGTGCAGGCGGTTCTCCGCCTCGTCGTAGACCACGGACTGCGGGCCGTCGATCACCTCGTCGGTCACCTCGCGGCCACGGTCGGCGGGCAGCGGGTGCATGTAGATCATGTCCTCCTTGCCCAGCTCCATGTGCCGCTTGTCGCAGCGCCAGGTGGGGTACTGCTCGATCAGGCGCAGGCCCTCGGCCTTCTCCGTGGTGTGCATCAGCGGGCCCCAGGACTTGGGGATGACCACGTCCGCGTCGGCGAAGGCGTCCTCGAACTTGTGGCTGATCTCGAACTTCGCGCCGCCCGCCGCGGCGTTGAGGCGCGCCTGCTCCTCAATCTCGGGCATCAGGCGGAACTCCTCCGGGTAGGCCAGGGTCACGTCGATGCCGAAGCGCGGCATCATCAGGATCAGGCTCTGGGGCACGGAGAGCGGCCGGACGTAGTTGGGCGCACTGGTCCAGGCCACGCCCAGCTTGAGCTTGCGCTTGTAGCCGAAGCGCTCCCGCATGGTGAGGTAGTCGGCCAGGATCTGGCACGGGTGATACACGTCGCACTGCATGTTGATCACGGGCACGCTGGCGTGCTCGGCCACCTCGCGCAGGTACTGATTGCCCTCGCGGAAGGCGCAGTGCCGGATGGCGATGCCCTCGCCGTAGCGCGAGAGCACGTTGGCCGTGTCCTTGGCGTTCTCGCCGTGGCTGATCTGCATCTTGTCCGGCGAGAGGAAGATGGCGTGGCCGCCCAGCTGGGTCATGCCCGTCTCGAAGGAGTTGCGCGTGCGCGTGGACGAGTCGAAGAAGATCATGTAGAGCGTCTTGCCGTCCAGCACGCGGTTGCCCACGCCCATCTTGCGTCCCAGTTTCAACTGGCGGGCCAGCTCGATGATCTCCTCCAGCTCGCTGGTACTCCAGTCCTGGGTGGTGATGAAATCCCTGCCTCTGTACTTGTGTTCCATAGGGCTCCTCACATGAGTTCGTTCTTGCGCGCCGCCAACACGACGGCCAGGCGCGCGTACACGGCGGCGGCCTTCACCAGGTCGTCCTCCGACACCCACTCGCCGGTGGAGTGGGAGAGTTCCTCTTTGCCCGGGGCGAATCCGATGGTGGGAATGCCCAGCCGGCCCATGCTGGCCACGCCGTTGGTGGAGAAAGTCCAGCGTGACACACGGGGGACGGCACCCAGCTCGGCCTGCACGGCCTCCACGGCCCCCTGCACCAGCGGATGGGATTCCTCCAGCACCCAAGTGGGGAAGCTCTTGGGCTGCTTGACCGCCAGGCCGCGCCAGCTGACGGCATCATAGGTCGGCAGTTCCACCGCCGCGTCCCCGATGTGCGGCAGGGTGCGGATCTGCTCCAGGGCGCCTTCCACGGTCTCGCCCTTGGTGAGGCGCCGGTCGATCCAGATCCGGGCCTGGTCGGGCACGGCGCACAGGCTGGGCGTCCGGCAGTCGATGTAGGACACGGTCACCGTGCCCTTGCCCAGGAAGTCGTCCGCGGCCAGCGTGGCGTTCAGCACCTCGATGTCCTGCAGGATCGGGGCCATCTTGTAAATGGCGTTGACGCCGCGCTCGCAATGTGCGCCGTGGGCGGCCACGCCGCGGGTGGTCACGCTGATCTCCATCCGGCCGCGGTGGCCGCGATAGATGGCCATGTCCGTGGGTTCACCCAGGATCACGGCGTGGGGCTTCAGGCCCTCCTGTTCGATCAGGTGCTGCAGGGGCAGGCCGTCGCAGTCCTCCTCCATCACGCTGGCGCAGAGCCAGACCGTGACGCCCTCGGGCCAGCCGGCCCGCTTGAGCGCCGCCATGCCGTGGGCCATGCAGGCGATGGCGGGCAGCTCGTCCACGGCGCCGCGGCCCCAGACCTTGCCGTCCTCCCGTTTGCCCTGGAAGGGGTCGTGGCTCCAGCTGGCCGCGTCGCCCACGCCCACGCAGTCGATGTGGCCGTCGAAGAGCAAGTGCAGGGGTCCGTTGCCCACCCGCGCGATGACGCTGCCCAGGCCGTCGAAATGGACCTCGTCGAAGCCCAGCGCCTCGTACTCCGCCTTGACCCGCCGGCAGCGGGCCTCCTCCCGGCAGCTCTCCGCCGGGATGGCGATCATCTCCCGCAGGAAGCCCACGATGGCCTCCCGGGACGCGTCCGCCAGTTCCATCAGGTTGTCAGTGTCACGCATGTCGTCTTCCGAAGTCAGGGGGTGGATGTCCTAGGAACGGGTCGCGAATTTCGCGCCGCTGTCCCGGTTGAAGCGCGTGATCTCCTCGTCCCAGGCCGGCAGCTCGTCCTTGAGGGCGCTCCAGAAGCCGGGATCCCAGAGGGCGTTGAGTTCCTCCACCGTGCGGCCCTGCTGCTCCACCCAGGTGAAGTACTTGAGGTTGTGCAGGGCCCTGCGATCCGGGTAGGTGAGCTCGCGGAAGTTGTCCGTGCCCTGGCCCAGCAGACGCCGTTCATGGTCCACGCGGGCGTCCGCCGCGCCGTAGACCCCCAGCGTGCCGTTCATCTCGTCCAGCCGCGAGAGGTACATCTCGGCGCTGTCCGTGAAGCAGGTGAAGATGACGTGGGACTCGTCCAGCTCGAACCAGCGGGCGGCCTTCACGGCGGTGAGCAGGTTGCAGATGCTGGAGATGCCCAGCCAGGGCAGCCGCGCCAGCAGCGACTCGTCCACTCCCAGCGCGCGCAGCTGCGCGTGCCCGGCGGGCTCGTTGAAGAGGCGCAGCAGGCGCAGGGTGTCCTCGTCGTCGATGGCCGCCACGGCGTCCGTGTTGCGCGCGTTGTGGATCCAGGGGATGTGCTTGTCGCCGATGCCCTCGATGCGGTGGCCGCCGAAGCCGTTCCGCAGCAGGGTGGGGCACTGCAGGGCCTCCGAGGCCACCAGCCGCGCGCCGGGAAACTCGTCCTTCACGCGATCGCCCGCGGCCAGCGTGCCGCCGGAACCGGTGGCGCCCACCCAGTGGACCTGACCCGCAGCCAGTCCGCGCTCGCGGGCCAACTCCAGCACGGCGGAGCCTGTCACGGCGTAGTGCCAGAGGTAGTTGCCGAATTCCTCGAACTGGTTGAAGATGACGGCGTCGCTGCGCTCGGCGCGGATCCGCCAGCAGGCGTCGAAGATCTCCTTGACGTTGCTCTCGCAGCCCGGCGTGGCCATGATCTCGGCCCCGATCTCCTCCAGCCAGCGGAAGCGCTCGCGGCTCATCTCCTCGGGCAGGATGGCCAGTGGCCGGCAGCCCAGCAGCGCGCTGTCGAAAGCGCCGCCGCGGCAGTAGTTCCCCGTGCTGGGCCAGACCGCCAGCTGGGTGGTGGGATCGAACTCGCCGCGCACGAGCCGCGGCACCAGGCAGCCGAAGGCCGCGCCCACCTTGTGCGCGCCGGTGGGGAAGTGGCGTCCCACCAGGCCCACGATGCGGGCCCGGACGCCCGAGATCTCCGGCGGGATCTCCAGCTGGTTGACGCCGCCGAAGCCGCCGCTCTCCACGTCGTTCTTCCAGGTGATGCGAAAGAGGTTGAGGGGATCCAGGGCCTGCATGTCCAGCGGCCGCAGCGCCGCGCGGATCTCGGCGGGTACCTGCTCCGGGTGCTGCTGCTGGGCCAGCGTGGGAATCACGATGCCCCGCTCCCGGCAACGTTCCAGGGCGCGGGCGCGGACGTCTTCACGATGAGTCATTCGGGTCTTCCTCCAGCGGCTCCGGGTTCGGCGCCAAGATAAGGTGTTCCGGCCCCCAGCTGGTGGAAGCGCCGCCAGAGCGCCTCCCGCACCGGGCGGATCTCCGCCGCCAGGCGGTGCGGATCCAGGCCGCAGGCCTCGAAATTGTCGACCAGCCGGCGTCCCCGGGCCACGGTGTGCCGCACGCGGGGCGGCACCTGGCCGAAGACGAGTTGCGCGGTCAGGTTGGCGGCCGTGGGCGGCAGGGCAGCCGGCACGTCCAGCACGATCAGGTCCGCCGGGGCTCCGGCGACCAATTGGCCGTAGGCAGGTTGTCCGAAAAGCCGGGCCAACCGCGCCCGGGCTCCATCCAGCAGCCCGGCGCAGTCCTGCCAGCCGCCCGCCGGATCGCCCGCGCCCTGGCGGTGCAGCAGGAACGCGCAGCGCAGCGCGCTGAGCAGGCAGGAACTCATGCCGTCGGTGCCCAGCGCCACGTCCACCCCGGCCCGGCGCACGGCGCGCAGGTCCAGCCGTCCCACTTGGTTGTTGGCGTTGGATTCGGGGTTGTGGACCAGCAGGGCGCCGCGCCGCGCCAGCAGGTCCAGGCCCGCCTCGTCCAGGTGCGTGCCGTGGGCGATCCAGGCGGCCGCCCCCAGCAGGCCGGCGGAATCCAGGCGCTCCAGCGGACTTAGGCCATCCCGGCCCCGGCAGATCTCGCCGTCCAGGCGATCTTCGGCCACGTGCACGTGGACGTCCCCGTCCTCCGCCAGCTGCGCCGCCGCGGCCAGCGTGTCGTCGCCCAGCGTGAAGGCCGCGTGCAGGCCGATCAGACCCCGGAAGCGCTCGTGCCTCCGGACCGAGTCCCGGAAGCGCCGGCTCTCGCGCAGCCCGGCCAGGGCCCCGGCGTGCCCGTTGCGGTCCGTGGCCTCGTAACACAGCAGGGCGGAGAGGCCGGCGACCTCGAGTTCCTCGGCCAGCCAATCCAGCGAGCCGTCGACGCAGGCCGGCGAGGCGTGGTGGTCCACCAGGGTCGTGCAGCCGGCCAGGGCGCAGCGCAGGGCCGTCAGTCGGGCGCTCTGGCGGATGCTGGCCTCGTCGAGGGCGCGATCCAGCCGCCACCAGAGACGATCCAGGCGCTGGCCGAACCCGTCGATGGGCAGGCCGGGGTCCAGTCCCGTGGCCAGCGCAGAATAGATGTGGTGGTGGGCGTTGACCAGACCGGGGGCGATCCAGCCGGCCCGGGCGTCGAGCCGGACGGCCTCAGGATAGAGCCGTTCCAGCTCCCCGCGCGCACCGGCCGCCAGGATCGTCCCGCCGCTCCAGGCGACAGCGCCGTCCTCCACGCAGGCGGCTCCACTCCAATCGGGCAGCAGCGTGCCGCCGCTCAGCAGGTGGATCTCAGGCATGGGTCCGCCTCCCGCGGCTTGTCAGACGACCGAATCCCGGGGCGGCCGGAAACTCCGCCCCGCGCCGGTCCCAGACCTGCTCGCCGCGCAGCCAGGTCTGCTCCACGCGCAGCGCCAGCTCCCGTCCCTCGAAGGGCGTGTAGCGGTTGAGATTGTGCAGCTCCTCCGCGCGCACGGTCCAGGTCTCCTTGCCCAGCAGCACGAAGTCCGCATCCAGGCCGGGCCGTAGCGCGCCCTTGCGGTCCTCCAGGCCGAAGAAGCGGGCCGGGCCGCCGCAGAGCAGGTCCACCAGCCGCTCCAGGCTGAGCCGGCCCGTGGCCATGCCCGCCGTCCAGGCCCAGGGCAGCAGCAACTCCACGCCCGGGATCCCGCCGTAATCCGTCCAGAAGGAGCCGGTCTGCTTCTCGCGCGGCCACTCGCCGGCGGCGTGATCCGTGGTCAGAAAGGCGATGTCTCCCTCGCGCACGCCCTGCCAGAGGCGCTGACGGTCGGACTCCTCCTTCACGGGCGGGGCGGTCTTCAGCCGGGAGCCCAGCCGCGCGAAATCCGCGCTCGTGAAGGCCAGGTAGTGCGGGCAGGTCTCGGCGCTGACCCGCAGCCCCGCACGCCGGGCGGCGGCGATCTCCTCCAGCGCGGCTCCGCTCCCCAGATGCACCACGTGCAGGTGGGCGCCCGACTCGCGCGCGGCCTGGATCACCGCCCGCACCGCGCGCCGCTCCGCCTCGCCCGGCCGCGACTCCACGAAGGCCTCCGCGTCGGCGCGTCCGGCCGCACGCAGGGCGGCCTCACGCCCCAGCACAAGTTCCTGGTCCTCGGCGTGCACGCCCAGCGGCAGCCCCAGCTCGGCACAGAGTCCGGCCAGCTCCCCCAGTTGCGCGTGTGACACGGCCCGGAAACCGTCCATCCCGGAGTGCAGGTAGCACTTGAGCGCGCCGATCCCCGCGGCGGCCAGTGAGCGCAGGTCCCGCCGCCAGTCCGTCCCGCCCTCCATCAGGTTGGCGCACATGCCGCCCCAGAAGATGTAGTCCACCAGGGCCTGGTCGCGCACGGCCGCGTGCTTGGCGCGCAGGTTCGCCAGCGACACCACCGGCGGCGTGGACGTGCAAGGCATGTCCGCCACGCAGGTGACGCCGCCCGCCGCCGCGGCCCGCGTGCCGCTGGCGAAGGTCTCGCGCCAGGTGTAGCCGGGATCGTCGAAGTGCACGTGGCCGTCGATCACCCCGGGCAGCACCAACCGTCCCTGCAGGTCGATTTCGCAGGCTTCCGGACAGCGGTTGCGCCCCGGCTCGTCGAACCAGGCGAAGCGCCCGTCTTCCACCAGGAAGTCCAGCACGCGCGTGGCGTCGCCGCCGGCCGGAACGCGGGCGTTGCGGAAGAGTCGCGGACTCACAGGCCCTCCCCGCTCAACAGGGCCGCCGGGTTGTCCCCTTTCAAAAAGGAGTCTCTGACCTGGAGAAAGCGCTCCAGCAGGGTTTCCGGCGCGTCGGGCAGCTCCCCCTCCCAGGCCAGGCAGTCTCCGGCCGGGGCGGTCGTCAGGGTCAGCCAGCAGCCGGAGATTCGTCCCGTCAGCACCCCTTCCGCCACGCAAAACCCGTCCAGTTCGACAGGCGCGGCCCGCAGCGAGGCCAGATCCTGGTGCCAGCGTTCCTTGACCCGCCAGGGCGCGCCCTGCTCGGGACACCAGGTCTCACAGTTGGAACAGGCGTTGCAGGCGTCGGCCAGCACGCCGATCTGCCGGCGCGGCGCCTCGCCGGGGGCCGGCATCAGGTTCCAGCCGAAGAGCGCGCCGTTGGGACAGGCCGGCAGGCAGAGGTCGCAGTTGATGCAGTCCAGCCGCTCGAGCACGGTCTCGCGCTGCCGGGGCGGCTTCATCACGCTGCGGGCGTGGTAGCGCGCGTCCCCGGCCGCGGCGTCCGCCGCCCGCTCCAGTCGCCGGCGGGTCTCGGCCCAGGCGCCGGGAGTCTCCGGCCGGCCCAGGGGGCCCAGCCACTCCTGCAGGCTGCGGGCGCCGTCGGCGCGCAGGCGGGCCTGGACATCGGCCAACAGCCCGGACAGCCGGCCCTGGCCGCCCCGCCGCAGCAGGTCCGTGCAGAGGGTCAAGGGCGCGAAGCCGCAGCGCAGAGTCTCCACGGCGTTGCCGCGCTCCAGCCCGGCCGAGAAGGAGAGGGGCAGGGGATCCGGAAAGGCCCCGGCATACCGGGCGGCGGCCCGCAGGGCCAGCGGGTGGAGCGGCGCGCCGCTCAGGTACATGTACGCCCCAGCCTCGGGGGGAAAGAGATCGGCGTCCCGCTGCAGCACGAACGTGTTGGAGAACTTGGCGCCCAGGCTCAGACCCAGGCGGCGGGCCCGGCCCAGCAGCCGGCCCATCAGGGCCACGGCGCCGTCTAGTTCCAGGTCCTGCGCGAAGGCCGCGGGATCCGGCTCCAGCCGCGTGTACCCCAGTTGGTCGTGGAGGATCCGGCGCACGTCCTCCAACCCGCAGAGGGTGGGGTTGAACTTGATGATCACCGACCAGCCCTGATCCAGCAGGTGGGCGGCGATGGACTCGATCTCATCCGGCGGACACCCGTGGAAGGTGGAGAGCGTGACACAGTCCGCCAGCGCGCCGGCCGGCGGAGTTCCCGCCCAGTCCCGCAGCTCGGCGGGCAGCTCGGCCGCCAGTTCGGCCAGGCCGGTGGCGGGATCCCGCAGCCCGGCCAAGGCCTGGCTCATGGCCGCCGAACGGATGCCGTCCAGCGAATAGCCGACGCTCAGGTCCAGCACGGTGGCGAGATCCGCCGCATTGGAGAGGGCGCCGCCGGCCCGCGTGCGTTGCAGGATCTCCAGCAGCCAGGCCGCCTTCTGGTATTCGCACACGCTCTCGGGCAGGCTCAGCTCCTGGCTCCACTCCACGTTGAGCGCGTAGTGCGGCGCGTGGATGCAGGGCCGGGCGATCTGCAGCCGGTCCAGCACCTGCAGGGTCTTCAGCTCGAAGACCCGGGCTCCGGCCAGCCAGCCCTGCACCAGGTTGGGCGCCAGCTGGGTGTGGGGTCCCGCCGCCGGCCCGAAGGGGTTGGCCGCCCGTCGTCCGGCGTGGGAGAAGGAGAGGTCCAGCTCAGGATCTGGCAGGTGCCAGGCCTTGCGGGGCAGTTCGAAGACCGGCCCGCCGGCCGCGAGTTCGTGGCGCAGGCGCCGGAGCAGCGCGGCGAAGGGGAAGGGGCGCAACTCGCTCACGATCTCTCGGCTCCGGCCGCCGCCGGGGCCCGCAGGCAGCGCTCCCGGTCCTCGCGCATGGGCAGGCGCGTGCGCGCCCGGCCGTCCAGCGCGCGCAGGGCCGAGGCCACCGCCGCGGCCGTGGGCACCAGGCCGATCTCGCCCACGCCGCGCACGCCGTAGCCGCCCACCTCGTCGGGCTCCTCCACCAGGATCACCTCCAACTCCGGCGTCTCGTGGGCACGCAGCACGCCGCAGTCCTTGAGTTTCAGGCTGTCGGGCACGCCGTCCGTGCAGGGGAAATCCTCGCTGAGCGCGTAGCCCAGCCCCATGTGCAGCGAGCCCTCGATCTGGCCGCGGCAACTGGCGGGGTTGATCGCCCGGCCCACGTCGTGGGCGGCCGTGACGCGCAGGATGCGTCCGTCGCCATCAAGCTCCACCACCTGGGCGGCGTAGGAGAAGGTCATGTGCGTGACGGGCTCCGCCACCGGGGCGCCGGGCGCGGTGGTGAGGGTGCAGAAGAACTCGCCCAGGAATTCCTGCCCTGCCAGCTCGGCCAGCGTGGCGCCGATGAGGGCCTGGCGCAGCTTGCGCGCGGCTTCGCCCGCCGCCGCCCCCGCCAGGGCCGTGGCCCGGGAGGCCGTGGTCATGCCACAGAGCACGGCCAGGTCGCTGAGGGTGCCCACCTCCATCAGGTCGTGAGACAGGCCGGTCTCCTCGTGGACGATCTGGCGCAGGATGGTGAACAGGCCCTGGCCCATCTCGGTGTAGCCCGTGTGCACTTGCAGGCGGCCGCCCGGCAGCACGCGCAGGCGCACGCGGCCCGTGTCCACCAGCCCGTTGCCGATGCCCGTGTTCTTGATTCCCAGGGCGATGCCGGTCAACGGCGAACGCTCGTAGGCTTCGCGGACGGCCTCCAGGCAACGTTCCAGCCCGCGCACGCTGTCGCGCATCTTCTGACCCGTGGCGAAGCGGTCCCCCGGCTGCAGGAGGTTGCGCCGGCGGATCTCCAGCCGGTCCAGCCCCAAGCGCTGCGCCAACTCGTCCAGCACGCCCTCGATGGCGAAGGCGGCCTGGTTGGCCCCGAACCCGCGCATGGCGCCGCAGGGCGGATTGTGCGTGTAGACGGCGTGGGCTTCCACGTCCACGTTGGGCACGCGGTAGGGGCCGCAGCTGTGGCCTGCGGCGCGCTCCAGCACCTTGCCGCCGACGGAGGCGTAGGCGCCCGTGTCCCCCAGGATGCGGATGCGCGCAGCCAGCAACCGGCCGTCGGCCGCCGCGCCCACTTCGTAGCCCAGGCGCAGCGGGTGGCGCTTGGGATGCATGCGCAACGACTCCGCCCGGTCCAGCACCAGCAGGACGGGGCGCTGCAGCAGCCAGGCCGCCAGCGCCGCGTGGCCCTGGACCGAGAGATCCTCCTTGCCGCCGAAGGCGCCGCCGTTGCTCACCAGCTCCACGTGGACCCGTTCCAGGGGCAGGTCCAGCAGCGAGGCGATCTGGCGCTGGTCGTCGTGCACGCCCTGGCCCGGGCTCCAGACCTTGAGCCCGTCGCCCAGCGGCTCGGCCAGGCAGGCCTCGGGCTCCAGGAAGGCGTGCTCGATGCGCTGGGTCTGGAAGTCCATCCGCACCACCGTGGCGGCGCCGGCCAGGGCCGCGTCCACGTCGCCGCGTCGGAAGGCGCAGGTCTCCAACAGATTGCCGCCCGGGTGGAGCTGCGGGGCTTCCGGTTTCAGGGCCTCCTCCGGGTCGGTGACCGGAGGCAGCGTCTCCCAGCGGCAGAGCACGCGGGTCGCCGCCCTGCGTGCCTGCAGAGCGGTCTCGGCCACCACCACGGCCACCACGTCGCCCACGTAGCGGCTCTCCTCCCCCACCTCGAGCAGCAGGGGCCAGTCCGCCACGAGCAGGCCCGTGTGACGCTCGCCCGGGATGTCCCCGGCCTGCAGCACGCCCACCACGCCCGGCAGTCCGCAGGCCTCCTCGGTGTCGACGGCCAGCAGACGCGCCCGCGGATGGGTGGCGAAGACCAGCGCGCCGTGCAGCAGTCCAGGGCGCTCCAGATCGGCGACGAAGGGCTTCTGTCCCAGGACCAGCTCGCGGCCGCGGTAGCGCGGGGCGTCGCTCCCGATGCCCCCTGCCGCCGCGTCGTCACAACAGATAGAGGGATCCTGCTTGAGCCGGGCCAGCCGCTGCGCCGCGCGCTCGATGCTCTTGTAGCCCGTGCAGCGGCAGAGGTGTCCGGCCAGCGCGCGGCGGATCTCGGGCAGGCCGGGATCCGGATTGCGCTCCAGCAGCGCGTGCAGCCGCATGGCGATGCCCGGCGTGCAGAAGCCGCACTGGACCGCGTGCTCGCCGGTGAAGGCGCGGGCCAGCAGCTGGCGCTCCGCGTCGCTCAGGCCTTCCAGCGTGCGGACGCGCCGGCCCGCCACGGCCTCGGGCTGCTTCAGGCACGCCAGCTGGGGCCGATCGTCCACCAACACCGTGCAGCAGCCGCAGACGCCCTGGGGCGCGCAGCCGTTCTTCAGCGAGTGCAGGCCGCAGGAATCGCGCAGCAGGTCCAGCAGGCTCATGCCCGGCTCGTACTCCACGCGCAGGTCGCGACCGTTGAGGCTGAAGTCCACGCTAGCCATGCTCACTCGCGCTCCCGTTCCGCTTCCCCCCGCAACCAGTCCTCCCAGGCCGCAGGAGTGTTGAGATTCAGCCGACAGTTGGCGTCCCGCACGGATCCGCGCAGCAGGACCTCCGGCGGATCCAGCCCGCGCAGCAGCTGATCCAGGCGCAGGCCGCTCTCGGGCGCTGCGTGCGCCAACTGTTCCAGCAGACCCTGTCCCAGCAGCACGGGATGCCCGCCCGCCGCAGGCACGGCTGCCTGATGCACGTCAGCCTGCCAGTTGACCCAGAGGTCGCGCCACAAATCGGGACCCGGCGCCGGCACGTCCACGGGCAACCACCAGGCTGCCGCCCAGCCCTCCGCCAGGACCGCGGCCGCGGCCAATCCCAGGCTGGCGCTCATGGGCGCCGCGGGATCCGGTTGGAAGAGCCAGTCCACCTGCAGGCCCGGCGGCACGACGGCCGGCGGGGCGGTCCCGTCGGGCAGCACCACGTGGACCCGAGTTCCACCCGCCGCCCGGAAGCGCGTCAACTGCCAATCCAGCCAGCTCGCGCCGTGATACGCCAGCGCGTGCTTGGGCCGGCCCATCCGGCTGGAGCGGCCGCCCGCCCCCAGCAGGAGCGGCGGCAAGCCGCCGTTCACGCTTCCCCCGGACAGGCGCCGGCGGATTCGGCGGCGGGACGCAGCCGGGCCTCCGCGAGCAGCAGCTCCCGGGCCAGGGCGATGGCCACCTCCCGCGGCGCCTTGCCGGTGCGGGAATCCCCCACGGGGCAGCAGACGGTGTCGAGCCAGGCGGAATCCACGCCCTCCGACTCCAGGCGCTCGCGAAAGGAGCGCCACTTGTTGCGGCTGCCGATCAGGCCCACCCAGGCCGGCGGTCGGCGGGCCAGGTGGCGCAGCAGCTCCAGATCCAGCTCGTGGGAATGGGTCAGAATCAGCAGCAGGTCGCGCCCCGCCGCTCCGTCCAGCGCGTCCACGTATTCGAGCGGCGACTGCTCGTGCCGGTGGAGGCCCGCGGGCAGGTCGGCGCGCCGGATCCACTCCGCGCGCTCGTCCACCAGGTGCAGGGTCAGGCGCGTCCCCTCGAGGACCTTGGCCAGCTCCTGCCCCACGTGGCCGGCGCCCAGTACGTGCAGAGCCGGTCCGTCGAACAGCGCCTCCAGCAGCAGTTCCACCATCCCGCCGCAGCACTGACCCTGGGCCGCCAGCGGGATCCGCAGCCGTTCCGTGCTGCCGCTGCCCAGCAGCTCGTGCGCCTTTTCGAGCACGGCCGCCTCCAGCGCGCCGCCGCCCACCGTGCCCCAGCGCCGGCCGTCCGCCGCCAGCACGAGCTTGGCGCCGGCAGGGGCCGGGGCGGAGCCGCTGCCCTGGCAGAGGGTGACCAGCACGCAGGGCGTGCCGGCTTGGGCGAGTTCCGCCAACCGCGCGGGCCAGGCCCACATCAGCGACCGTCCGGGCCGGGACGGGCCGCCTCGGCGCGACGCAGAAAGGCCAGCAGCAGATTGCCCGCCACCTGGCGGCGGTAAGCGGCCGTGGAGCGAATGTCGTCGATGGGCCGCAGGCCGTCCATCAGCAGCCGCGCCGCGCGCTCCATCCAGTCGCCCCGGCCGGCCTCGGCGGCCAGGAAAGCCTCCAGCTCGTGACAGCGCAGAGGCACGGGCGCCACGCTGGCCAGGGCCACGCGACACTCCAGTCCCCCGGCGGTCCAGCGGCCCGCGGCCGCCAGCGCCACCTTGGAGATGGCCTGGGCGCGCCGGGTGCCCACCTTGCGGAAGTACTGGAGCGGCGGTGACGCCAGCGGCAGGCGCAGGGCCGTGATCAGCTCATCCGGCCGCAGGGCCGTGCGCCGGTAGTCCAGAAAGAAGTCCTCCAGGGGCAGGCGACGCTCCGCCGTTCGGGAGCGCAGCAGCAACCCGGCGCCCAGCGCCAGCAGGACGGGCACGCTGTCCGCCGCCGGCGAGGCGTTGGCCACGTTGCCGCCCAGGGTCCCACGCTCCTGGATGGCCCGGGCCCCCGTCTGCTCCGCGGCCTGGACCAGCAAGGGCAGGTGGGCGATCACGTCGGGATGGGCCTGGATGTCGGCGTAACACACGCCGGCGCCGATCTCCAACTCGTCGCCCACGCGCCGGATCTGCCTTAGCTCCGGCAGGGCCGAGAGGTCCAGCAGGCGGGCGGGACCCAGGCTGCCGTCCTCGTGCCGGACCAGCAGATCCGTGCCCCCGGCCAGGACTTTCAGCTTCGGGTCCTGCGCCAGCAGGTCCAGCGCCTCGGCCAGGCTGGCGGGCCGGCGCAGTTCCAGATCCGCGGCGATGCCTCTCACGCGTGGCTCCTCATCCCTGGGCGGGCGGGTCCGGGGGACCCAGCCGCTCCGCCGCCGCCAGCACGCTGTCCACGACGCGCACGTAGCCCGTGCAGCGGCAGAGGTTGCCCGCCAGCGCGCGGCGGATCTCCTCCTCGACGGGCCGCGCCGAGCGCTTGAGCAGCGCGCCCGCGGCCAGCACCATGCCGGGTGTGCAGATGCCGCACTGCACGCCGCCCCGCTCGGCGAACGCCGCCTGGACCGCCGCCAGCTCCCGGTCCGTTGCGGCTCCCTCGATGGTCAAGAGCGTCGCGCCGTCGACTTGGAGGGCCGGCACCAGGCAGGAGTTCACCAGCCTCCCGTCCAGGAGCACGGCGCAGGCCCCGCACTCGCCCTCGCCGCAGCCCTCCTTGACGCCCGTCAGGCCCAGCCCGCGCAGCAGGTCCAGCAGCCGCTCGCCCGGCAGACAGCGCAGCTCGCGGGCTTCCCCGTTTAATGTGACACGCAGCACCACGGGCTCAGGCATGGGTCGCCTCCGGCGTCAGCAGGGGAAGGATCTGCTCGGGCAGGGCCGGCACGCGCGCCAACCGCGCGCCCAGCGCCTGGTCCAGGGCGGCCAGCACGGCGGGGGCCGTGCCGTCCAGCGGCAGTTCGCCCACCCCCTTGGCGCCCGCCGGGCCGTAGCCCGCCGGTGTCTCACGGAAGTGGACACGGATGCGCGGCAGGTCCAGGGCCGTGGGGATGATGTAGGTGCTAAGGCGGTTGTTGGCCATCCGGCCGGCTCGCCAGCGCACGTCCTCCAGCAGGGCGAAGCCGATCCCCTGGGCCACGCCGCCCTCGATCTGGCCGGCGGCCAAGAGCGGATTCACCACCCGGCCGATGTCCTGCACGGCAGTGAACTCCTCCACGCAGGCCTCGCCCGTCAAGGGATCCACGGCCACCTGGGCCACGTAGGCCGCCCAGGCGAAGGTGGGATAGGCGTCGCCCCGGTAGGTCTCCTCGTCCCAGACCACCCAGTCCGGCTGCTGGTAGCTCTCGATCCAGCGCTCGCCGCCGTGACTCCGCGCGCGCTGCCGCAGGGCCCGGGCCACCGCGGCGGGATCCGCGTCCGCGGCCAGTCCGTCCGCCGCCAGGGCCGCGCGCAGGGCCAGGGCCGCGCGCTCCACCAGTCCGCCCACCACCATGGTGGTCCGCGAGGCCACCGTGGGGCCGGAGTCCGGCACGTGGGCCGTGTCGGGCTGGGCCACCCGCACCTGTTCCTGTGTCACGCCCAAAGCACCGCAGACAATCTGTTGGAAAACCGTGGCCGCGCCCTGGCCGATCTCCGTGGAGGCCGCCAGGACCTGCACAACGCCCTGTTCGTCCAGCTCCAGGCCGGCCCGGGAGGCCAGCCGCTTCTCGCCGGAGCCCGTAAAGCCCGCCCCGTGCAGGAAGACCGCCAGCCCCACGCCGCGCCGCGGATCCTCAGGGCCTGCCCCGGCATTGGCCCGGGCGAACTCCGTCCGCAGGCGGCGGTAGTCCGACTGTTCCAGGGCCGTCTCCACCAGCCCGGTCAGATCGATCTCCTCGCGCATCACCTGTCCGGTGGCCGTGGTGTCGCCCGGGCGGAGCAGGTTGCGCAGCCGCAGCTCGGCGGGGTCCAACCCCAGTTGCGCGGCGGCCTTGTCCAGCAGCCGCTCGATGGCCAGGCAGCTCTGGGGCGCGCCGAAACCGCGGAAGGCGCCGTGGGGCGGCGTGTTGGTGGCCCAGGCGCGGGCCCGCACCCGGATGTGGTCGCAGCGGTAGGGACCGGCGGCGTGCAGGGCGCCGCGCGAGAGCACCACGGGCGTCAGCGTCACGTAGGCGCCGGCGTCCAGGTTGAAGTCCACGTCCAGGGCCAGCAGCCGGCCGCCCGGGTCGAAGGCGGCGCGGCTCAAGGAGCGGGAGGGATGGCGCTTGGTGGTGGCGGCCAGATCCTCGGCGCGGTCGTAGACCATCTTCACCGGCCGGCCGGCCTTCAGGGCCAGCAGCGCGGCGTGCACGGCCAGCACGGTGGGATACTCCTCCTTGCCGCCGAAGCCGCCGCCCGTGACGGCCTGGATCACGCGCACCTTCTCGGCCGGCAGCCCGAACACGGCGCAGAGGCCGTGCTGTACGTAGTACGGGCACTGCAGCGAGCCCGTCACCGTGACGAAATCCGGGCCGGCCCAGGCGATCATTCCCTGGGGCTCGAGGTAGAGCTGCTCCTGGGCGCCGCTCTCCACCTCGTCCTCCACGACGTGCGCGGCGCCGCTCCAGACGGACTCCGGATCCCCCTTGGCGATGCGGATCTCCTTCACCACCGGCCCCAGCGGATGGATGTCGGCGCGCTCCTCGGCCATGGCCTGACACAGATCCAGCACGGCGGGCAGGGGCTCCAGCTCGATACGCACGGCGCGCCGGGCGCGCTCCAGCACGGCGGGATCCGCGTGGGCCAGCAGCAGCAGGGGCTCTTCGGCGTGATTCACGAACGCGTCCGCCAGGGCGGGCTGATCGTCCACCAGCAGGGGAATGAGGTTGCGGCCGGGCAGGTCGCGCGGCCCCACCACCACCAGTCCGGGCTCCCGAAAGGCCGGATCCAGCGTCACGCCGAGCACGCGCGCCCGTGGCAGGGGGCTGCGGATGGTGATGCCGTGCAGCAGGCCGTCCACGCGCAGGTCGTCCACGTACTGCGCCCGGCCGGTGAGCTTGTCCCAGGCATCGGGACGCGGGCTGGAGCTGCCGATTCGGGGATGCGCCATGGGCGGTCCTGTCTGATACTGGATACCGCCGGGCAGGTCATCGGATGGTCTGCGACTGGCGGGGTGTTAATCAGTTGGTTTTCACGGGATTGCGCAAGACGACGGGCCCGCGGACAGCCGCCTGCAGGGCCGTCCGTGGGCCTTCCGCATATTGGATCCGTCCGCCGCAGGGAAGGCGGGATCCATCGGGGTATCCACATGAAGAATGAACCGGACTTCGCCGCCGCCGTCCGCAGCGGCTACGACCGCTGGGCCGCCGTTTACGACCACGACGGCAATCCGCTCCAGGCCTTGGAGGAGCCCGCCCTGCGGGTCCGCCTGGGCGACGTTCGCGGACAGGCGGTGCTGGATCTGGGCTGCGGCACCGGCCGGCACGCGCTCTGGCTGGCCGCCCAGGGCGCGCAGGTCACGGCGCTGGACTTCTCGCCCGGCATGCTGGAGCAGGCGCGCGCCAAACCCGGCGCCGGGGCCGTGCGTTTCCTTTGCCACGACCTGCGCCTGGCGCTGCCGCTGGCCGACGACAGTTTCGACCAGGTGGTGAGCGGCTTGGTGCTGGAACACCTGGAGGACCTGCCCGCCGTGTTCCGCGAGGTGGCCCGCGTGCTGCGTCCGGCGGGGCGCGTGCTGGCGAGCGCCATGCATCCGGCCATGTTCGAGCGCGGCGCCCACGCCCGCTTCACCGATCCGGCCACGGGTGAAATTGTGGCGCCGGGCAGCCTGCGGCATTCCCTGGCGGACTTCCGCCAAGCTGCAGAGGCCGGTGGCCTGGAAGTGCTGGAACTGCTGGAGGCCTCGCCCGACGCGGTCTTCGCCCGGTGCTGGCCGCGGGCGGAGCGCTACATCGGCTGGCCCATGCTGGCGCTGCTGGTCTGCGGCAAGCCGGCCTGAGCGGGAGTCTCTCTCCGCAGTGCCGCTAATCCGCCGGGGTCCTGTCCCACACGGGGGCTCAGCGCAGGGCGGTCACTTGGTAAAAGACCCGGGCCGGCGTGGCGGCCTGCTGGAACTCCAACTCCGTCGTCTCGCCCACCAGAGCGGCCTCCACGGGGCGGGGCCAGTTGGTGCCGGGTTCCGACTGCCGCCAGACCCGGTACGAGAGCGCGCCGGGCACCGGCAGCCAGCTCAGGCGGACTTCCCCGCCCGTGATCTGCAGGCCCAGCCGGGGCGCGGGCAGGCGGCCCGGGCCCTGCCAGCTGGCTCGGGCCAGGGTCAGGGGCGCCGGATCGGTGGCGGCGGACAACTCCAGCCAGCGGGTGATCTCCGCCGCCTCCTGGTCGGCGAAAGAGTCCTGCAGGCCGGGGGGCACGCTCTGGTAGACCAGCTCCGCCTGCACGGTCACGCTGTCGGCGGGCATGGGCAGGCGATAGCGGATCCAGTCCGCCCCGCTGCCTTCCCCGCTCTCGTCCCGATTGAAGTCCGGATCTGTGGCAGCCTCGCCCACCACGGCCACGCTGTCGTAGCCCGCGGCGGCGCTGCTGAAGCCGGCGGGGGGCAGGCGATTGTCCTTCAGGAAGTGCGAGGCGCGCAGCAGGATCCAGGTGGGCAGCTCGTCCGCGTCTCCCATCACGCCTTCCCAGATCTGGGTCCGGGCCGGGTCGCGGATGAGTTGGTGGTGGGGCTCAAAAAGCCCGGCGGGAGCGGGCGGCCGCCCGAGGGAATCCCACTCGCCGGACGAGAAGAGCGGCGCGCCTGCCAGGTCCCGAACCACCAGCCGCAGCCACATCCGACGCAGGGGAATGCCCGTGGGCAGCTTGTGGCCGCTCAGGTTGACCACGCGCACGGCCAGCTCCAGGCTGTCGCCGTCCTCCCGGCCGCTGAGCTCCAGCCGCGCGGCGCGCTCCAGCATCTGCGTCGCCAGCGTCCGCGTGCGCTCCAGCTGGGCGGCGCTGGCGCTGAGCCCCAGGCTGTCCGCATGGTCGCGCAGCAGGCCGCTCATCCAGGCGTTGCCGCCCACCAGCTCGTGTTTGAAGAAGGGGGCGCGCAGGGTCTGGTTCCAGGGCGGCAGGGTGGCGATGTCCATGGCTGCGGCGCTGGTGGGCAGATGGCAGCTCTGGCAGCTGATGTCTTCGCCGGGATAGCGGCTGTTGCGCCATTCCAGGTAGGGTACCTGCTCGGGGAAGGTGCCGCCGATCTGGCCCGCGTTGTCCAGCCAGGGCGTGAACAGCGTGTGACAGGTGGCGCACAGCTCGGACTGGCCCAGCTGGGGTCCCAGCACGGGCGTGTAGCCGCTGTTGAACTGCATGGGGCCGACCAGCGGATTGGAGTAGGGGCCGTAGATCAGGTGCTGGTCGCCCACGAGGAAGCCGCCGGAGAAGCTGGCGGGCTGGCCCAGGTTGTCCGTCGCCACCTGATGGCAAACGGTGCAACTGACTCCATCGCGGGCCAGCGGATCAGCCAGCGCTTCGTCCAGGGAGTAGGCCGTGGCCCCGGAGTGGAAGGCCTCCGTGCTGCCCTGGGGCGCGTGGCAGCGCGTG